>NZ_JCACKA010000074.1:383708-394443 GCF_059505145.1 Mojavia sp. | reverse complement strand
GGCTCAGAAGGTTGCAGGATAGTTGGTGGTGATACTTTTGCTGCTTGCGGCTCAGGAGGTTGCAGGATAGTTGGTGGTGATACTTTTGCTGCTGTGGGTGGAGTAGCTTCAATCGTTTTTTGCAACCCTTGCAAACGGTTAATCAACTCTGCTAATATTTCTTCCCCTTGCTGTTGTTGGTTGTGCATCCGAGACAACTGTTGGGAAAGATTACTTTGATAGTTCTTCAGTTCTTGTTGCAGGGAATTAAAGGTGATGGTGAGGGTATCATCCAAAGAACCAAGCAGCTGTTCTACATTCTCATTATTGTTAATTTTCTGGTTGCTATTTGTCTGGACTGTCTCCAGGACGGCTCTCTCGTATTCGTGGGAGTTTTGTTCTAGTGTTTGGGTTGCTAAAGTCGTCAGTGAAGATTGCAGTTGCGAAGATATGTGCTTTGCCAAGGCTTCTGCCAGCTGACGGATTAACACCTGCTGCTCTGTGATTTGACGCACCTGTTGTAAATGCTCTTTTTCTTCGTGCAGTCGTTTAATGTCATCGTTTAAACGGTTTTTTTCCGCCTGAAGCCGCTTTACTTCTTCCTGTAATGACCTAAGCACGTGCTGTTGAAGATTTTCCAAGTCTTCTACAACAGCCCAGAGAGCGTTTTCTGCTGCCCTGGATAGATCGCCTCTGACTCGCGGGTTGTCTGGTTGCTTCTCAAATCGCCCCATTAGCTTCTAACCTCTAACATTTTGACGATAAAGCTGCTTCCCGTATAATTGCTTGGCGCTCATAGTTGTTTCCTGTATTTTGTCAGATAAACCAAAAATTTTAACAGGACTTACGCATATCACCGTAATTCTGTCATGCTGACCGCAGGGTTGGCAAAGCATATAATTTAGCTCACTACTTAGTAAACTGCTTTTCTTTCAGCATTACAGGCCAGCATTCCGTCAAATTTAAACAAATCATTTATTCCTAAGAGAGTTTTTTAGGAAAAAACTTAATCCCAAAGTAATACATATTATTTTTGTGGGAATAGTAATTGTTAAATTCTTATGAATGCGTAGTTTGCTACCACAACAAGATTCTCGGAGTTGTTATTATTCTCTTGAAATTCGTGCCGAATGTAGCTTATGCGACAGTTTATATCTCTAATCAGAATTAAATTAATTGATTGCAGAAATTAAAAATATTGCTATCTCCTAAAAAATATTCTAGTGAATTAGCAGCGATTGCGCGGAGCGCAGTGCCAAAGGCAATCGCGCCAAAAGCTCTTTGCCTGTAATATTCATAATTCCGTATTTTTGAACTTACGGATACAGACGAAGGGAAACATCATAGAAATATTAATAATTAAAGAGAATTCAGGCGGAATTTTCACAAAAAGAAAATTTGGGCAATGCTAAAGATAGCAGCACTGAGAACTGCGCTAGCAGGCACTGTAATTAGCCATGCGGCAGCGATACTTTTGAGAGTTTGGAATTGAATCGACTTGATGCTTTGCACCAGTCCAATACCAACAACACCACCGACTAAAGCGTGGGAAGTGGATACAGGTAATCCTAGCCGGGAGGCAATTAAGATGGTAGTGGCGGTTGCTAGTTCGGCACAAAATCCACTACTGGGCTGCAAGGCAATAATATTCTCGCCAATGGTGGCGATGACTTTTTTACCCCAGATAGCTAAACCGCTAACAATGCCGACACCGCCTAGTATTAAAATCCATATGGGGATATTAATGCCATCTGTAGGTACACTACCAGTCCGATTGATGTAGGCGATCGCAGCTACAGGTGCAATTGCATTCCCAATATCATTAGAACCATGAGCAAAGGCCACAAAGCAAGCGCTCAGCAGTTGAAAGCGACCAAATAAGCGCTCAGTAGGATTGGGGATTGGGTACTGGAGATTAGGTACTGGGGATTGGGAAGAAAATTTAACCTTGTTTTCTAAATCTTTCCAACTGTAGAAGGTAAGACTAACTGCTGCTGTTGCACCTGTGAATAGTGGAACATCGTAAGCAGGTATGTTTAATCCAACTTGGTCAATCAAAAAATGTGTTAGAGGTTGAGTGAGTGATGGTAGCACTATCACACCAAATACCGCCATTAAGGCCACACTCAACCAAGGAATCCACTCTTGTAACTGTGCCAATTGATTTGGTTGTTCTAAAATCCAACGTTTGATTTGACTGTAGAATAGAGCGGCAATTGTGCCACTAATTAACGGCGTTAAAATCCAGCCGATGGTAATTAAGCCAATTGATGACCAATTGATCGCACTAAATCCCAAGGCTACCCAACTAAAACCAGCGATCGCACCCACAACCGCATGAGAAGAGGATACAGGCAAACCCTGTGAGGTGGCAATAGAAAGCCACACGCCAGACGTTAGTAACACTGTTACCATCCCAATTATCAATGTTTGAGGCGTAGCTGCAAATAAGGCAGGATTGGCAATTTTCGTCGCTAGGGTTTGCGTTACCTCCTGCCCAAATAATACAGCACCCGCAAACTCTAACACCCCAGCAATGATCAGTGCCTGTGTTAGGGTGACAGCTTTGGAACCGACAGAGGTTCCCATGGCGTTAGCAACATCGTTAGCGCCAAGATTCCAAGCTACATAGAAAGCTAGTAAGGCAACTGTAATTAGGGTAATAGACATTGTTATTTGCAGTCAGAAAGATATGAGGGACGGGGAGAAGAGTTAATTTACCTTGTCTTTAATCTGCTGTTTGGGGATAAATTAAGATTTTGTAGGTTTCAGGTGTGGGAGCGATCGCTTGAGCCACAGCTTTTGATAAATCTTGTAATGGATAGCGATCGCTAATTAATGCTTCTACATTAATGCGTCGATTAAATACAATATCAGCCGATAAACTTTGCAGGCGGTACGATGAACTGTAACTGCCCATTAAGTCAATTTCTCGTCGGTAAAGAATATTCGGATTGATAGGGATTTCCACTTCGTCGGGAAACTCTGCGAAAAAGAGGATTTTACCGCCTTTACGAGTACAGTCCAGCGCTTGAAAGAAAGCTTTATCACTGGGGACAGCCAGTAAAGCAACATCAACCCCCATGCCATCAGTGAGAGCATGAATTTTTGCAGGTAAATCAGGATCGCGGGCATCAAAAGCCGCTTCTGCACCAACGTTTAAAGCTTTTTCAATTCTAGAGGGCAATAAGTCGGTGGCGATCGCTTTAGCACCGAAATACTTCACTAACATTACAAACATTAACCCAATTGGCCCCGCACCAGTCACCAAAATGGTTTGTCCAGGAGCAATTTGGGCTTTTTTTACTGCCTTCAAGCAACAGTTAGTTGGTTCTACAAAACTCGCTTCTTCAAAACTTATATGATCTGGAATCGGAATTAATCCCCTATTTTGGACAATATGACCGGGTACTTTGACATACTCGGCAAAACCGCCGCCACTGGCATTAAATCCTGCTGTAGTGGAAATGTTTTTATAGACATCACACATCGAAAAATTTTCATTTAGGCAATAGGCGCAACGCATACAGGGTATGTGGTGCATTACCGCCACTTTTTGTCCTACTTGCCAACCTTTAACCCCAGAACCTACCGCTGCAATGATCCCAGCAGTTTCATGCCCAAAAATCCGCGGCGGTTCATACAGAGGATAACGAATTTTTTTAATATCTGACTGACACAATCCTACTACCCGCACCTGTACCAGCACTTCATCCGGTTCCAGAGTCGGTACTGGAATCTCTTCGTAGGAAAGTTGATTGACGCCTCTAAATACCTGTGCTTTCACGTTGATTTTTCACCGCTCAACGTTATTAGATGTAACATTAGTCGTCAACTTTAAGCTATCTGGTTTGCAATTTGTTTGTTTTAACTTATTCTCAAGATCCAAAACAATAAATAAATTATCTTGTCTAATGTCAACTCAGCTGGGCAGAATATGTCGAAACTCTAGTGAGGTTAGTAAATGGTGAATCAGACATATCAAGCTGATGTCTTAGTTGTGGGTGGCGGAGTTGGTGGTACGGCTGCTGCTATCCAAGCGGCACGACGGGGAGCCAAAACTATCTTGGTAAGTGAATTTCCTTGGTTGGGGGGAATGTTAACCTCGGCTGGGGTATCTGTACCTGATGGTAATGAATTAGAAGCCTTTCAGACGGGATTGTGGGGTGCTTTTTTACAGGAATTGCAACGCCGTCAGCCAGGAGGTTTAGATAACAGCTGGGTGAGCTTTTTTAGTTTCGATCCCCGCATTGGCGCAGAAATCTTTGCGGATTGGGTAAATGAGTTACCAAATCTGCATTGGATTCATGGACAAGTCCCCTTAGAGGTTTTTCGGCATGGAAGTTGTGTAACTGGCGTTCGGTTTGCTGATTTTATTGTTAAAGCCAAGATTATTCTCGACGCGACAGAATTAGGAGATTTATTGGCTTTGGCTGAGATACCTTACCGCTGGGGTTGGGAATGGCGATCGCAATGGCAAGAACCCAGCGCGCCAGAAAGTCCTAATGAGATTACAGAAAAATATCCAGTACAAGCGCCCACTGGGGTAGTGATCATGCAAGATTTTGGTACAAGGGTGGCCCTAGAAATCCCTACTGCCCCTAACTACGATCCATCTCAGTTTGTCGGTGCTTGGGATGGCTACGGTGGAGAGCAATTTTTAAATTATGGACGCTTGCCAGGAGGTCTATTGATGATCAATTGGCCTATTCGTGGCAATGATTATGGCGAAGGATTAGATCGACTGCTCAAGTCGGAGCCAACTAGACGTGAGTTTATTCAAGAATGCCGCTGGCACAGCCAAAATTTCGCACATTTTATTCAAAGCCAGCTTGGTCATCGCTACGGCTTGGCAGAACAGGTTTTTCCCGATTCCCATACAGCTTTTGCACTGCATCCCTACTACCGAGAAAGTCGCCGCTTAGTGGGGATAACAACTATCCAAGAACAGGATATTTTGCCTGTAGCAGGGGGTAAAGTTGCATCCTTGAACATAGATGCAATTGCTGTTGGTAACTACCCTAACGACCATCATTATCCTGGCTACAACTTCCCACTACAACCTAAATCTATCCGCTGGGGGGGGCGTTGGACTGGAACTCCCTTTACAATTCCCTACACTTGTTTAATTCCAGCAGCAACAGATGGGTTCTTGGTTTGTGAAAAGAATATTTCTGTTTCCCATATTGCTAATGGGGCAACCAGATTGCAACCTGTGGTTATGGGCATTGGACAAGCCGCAGGAATGGCAGCAGCTATGTGCGCTGAGATGAATTGTCAGCCGAGGGATTTACCAGTAAGGGCGCTGCAAGCAGCTTTATTACAAGATGAACGCTCAGCTGCGGCAGTCCTACCTTTGTTTAATTTAATGCCCGATCATTCAGAATGGCTGTACTGGCAGAAGTATTACTTAGATAACCCAGAAGCTTATCCGCTTGATGGCGATTGTCCTTGTTCATCATTGGCTCAATCCTATTACCTAAATGACAAAGATGTATTAACAGGTATTAATAACTGCTTCACAGGTATTTTCCATCGTCAGAATCAGCAAGACTACAGATTCACCATAACTGCATCATCAGCACATCAAGAACAAACTTGGCAACTGGTAACTTTGCGATCGCATATTAATGAACAACTACAAGCTTATCCTCAAAAACAATTATTAACAGTTTGGGGTCGCCTGAACGTTGCTGGTAATTGGTTACTAGTGGAACATATATATGTTTAAAAAAATTATTTATTTTTAGTAAAAAACATCCTTATTTAAGGAATTGTCCGGATACGCTAATAAAAAATCAGTAGCAGGGAATAAGAGAGTTCTAAAATATTCATCTGTTATGCGTGCTGCAATTTCAATTTTAGTCTCAAGTCTGGTAGTCGGCTCCTTCACTTTGAACTGCCAAGTGACTAAAAATCGCTCGTCCCATCTACTGCTTGCCTCTTCTACCTCTGATTTGCAACAGTTGCTCTCGGTAAGACCTAAACCCAGACCTAACCAGCCAGAAAAGCCTGCGCCACATCGCGGTAGCGGGCGTAGAGAGTTAATGAAAAATTACGGTAATATGCATACTCCTATTTAACAACCCCAGGAATAAACCTCTTTTCGAGGCAGCAATTTCTGGGGATCAAGCAAGTTAAATTACAGTTGTATAGGGTGTTATGCTTAACATCCTTGACCAAAAAATTTGAGAAAATAAATCACAACTAATACACAAACGAATTCAGCATTTATCCTGGATTTCATCCGTAATAGTTGTATATATAAAGCTTTTAAAATCTTAAATTGAGAATGTGAAGCAAACTGAGTACCTGTTTTGATTGCATTATCCCCTGAATTGCCATGGCTCGCGCTTCTAATTCCTTTCAAATCAAGGATGCCACCGAGGTTATCAGTTCAAAACAAGGACATCTAAACAGAGGCTAGCAATTTCCTTGATTAGGTAAACTAGCTTTGAAACTCTTTAATTAAACTTAAAACTTGACATAATTATTGTATAACGCGGATTTTACACGATCTAATTGTAGATGTGATTTATTAATGCATGGGTATAAGCTAGGGTTTTAATACAAGACCTTAAAGTAGCCAATAAAATTAAAATGCAATTTGCGCCTCTATTTCCAATCCTGTATCGCATACTCCAACCTACTTTCGCCAACTGCCTTTGGAGTGGAGATCGAAATTCCAAGGCGATCGCACTTACTTTTGATGATGGCCCCCATCCGCATTACACACCCCAAGTATTAGCAGTTTTAGATCGTTATCAAGTTAAAGCCAGTTTTTTTTGGTTAGGTAGTTGTGTCAACCGCTCGCCA
The DNA here is from genome assembly GCF_059505145.1 of Mojavia sp. NCBI lineage: Bacteria > Bacillati > Cyanobacteriota > Cyanophyceae > Nostocales > Nostocaceae > Mojavia > Mojavia sp. The sequence goes on along the minus strand of NZ_JCACKA010000074.1, from coordinate 387,648 downwards.
GGGATAGCTAGAGAAGTGTGCGATCGTGGACACTGGATTGGATTACATGGTTATGAACATCGCTCTTTTCCTATGCTCTCCCCGATTCAATTGAAAGAGAGTTTAGAAAAAACTCAAGCTGCTATTCACAGTGCTTGCAATCTACTACCTGAACAAGTACAGGATGTCCGACCTCCCAATGGTTTATTTACACCTAAAATTTTAAACTTATTTTTACAGTGGAATTATCGCCCAGTTATGTGGAGCGTTGTACCAGAAGACTGGGTAAGACCAGGAGTCACTACTGTAGTACAGCGAGTTCTCAAACAGGTAGAAAACGGTTCACTAATTGTCTTACATGATGGTGCTTTTGGTGGTCAAGATGCTGCTGCAACAATACAAATTTTGATTCCTCAGCTTTTACAACAAGGCTATAAATTTGTGACTGTTGATACTCTATGGCAGCAAATTAAAAACAATCAACAAATGATATATAATGCCCACTAGATTTACTAAAAACAAATTGCTAAATATATATCGGTAGTTTAAAAATAGAGATAGTTAGCAAAATATTTAAGTTATTGTGTTTCAAAATACTTGGTAATGCAATGATTTCCATATTAGTGGTTCATCGCACAAATTTTGTGGGCTGAAATAACTGGTGATTACCATCATTGCAACATTGCCTATGTATTGAAACATCCAAAATGAGGACGCATTCATTCTTAGCGTTCTATTATTTTGAAAATCGAATTGCTTACTGTTTCTTAGCTTTTTCCTGAAGTAGCGATCGCCAATCAGCAATTGCCTTTTCTGTCCACAACCAATTACTACTCAATTTATTGATCTGGAAATTTACTGGATCATCCTTAATAACCATTTGGCGTAGCTTGATCGCTTCATTAATATATTGGGACTGTTTAGCAACTGGTTGATTATATGCAGATTTATACAGTCCCAGTGCCAACCCAGCATAGGAAGTTAAAGCATCCTTAGGCATCGTTGCTGCCTTTGTGGATACTACTGTAGTAGTAGCAATGTTCTGTTGTTTGAGAGCTAAATTCAAAGCCTTAAACCAAGAGTCATTAGCTCGATTCAGATTTTCTTCTGCATAGTAAGCAAATCCTAGAGCATTGTTATATAAAAATGAATCTGGGTTAGCTCTAACAGCGCTTTCCCAATAACGCCGAGCATCATCAATACTGTATTTTTTATCTTTATCTTTAATTTGGACAGACTGCCAAGCTAATCGTCCTTTAAAGAAATTGACAGCAGGATTATCGGCCTGCTCTTCAGGAACAAGATTAAGTGCAGTTTCAGCAGATGGAAGTACGCCACGGTTGAGTAGTTCTTCCACAGCCTCTAGTCCAGCTTGCAAATCACCTTGGCTCAATTTTTCCGTAGCGATAGCTGTGACAATTCCAGTTGGAGCCGCCTGTAAATCGATTGGAGGTTGTTGGGTTGTGAGAGACTGATTGGGAATTGGCGGTATTTCAGGCAACCTTGATAATTGTCTATTCTGCCACCAACTTAAACCTACGACGACTGCGATCGCACTTGCTCCTACTATACTCAGAACAGGCCAAAACTGGCGCCTTCGCTGGCGCTGTTTCGTCGATAAGGTAACTTTTGATGAGGTAATAGGGAGATTCTCCCAATCTCCTTCAAAGTTCTCAGAGGCTTGAGATGTTGTTGTCGGATCTTCTCCCCACAAGCTTGCTTCATGATCAAGACCATTCATATTCTCAGAAATCGGTCTTGTCTGAAGATTATTTTCTGCAAGCTGTTGCACAAGTTCCGCAGCCATAGAAGATTGCTCAGACGCAGCTTTTTGATCATCTAGTTGGCGAAACAAATCCGAAACTAAAGCTGAGTCTTCTGCATAAGATGGATCATCATATTCAATTTCATCAACCAGATCACCCCAAGTCTCTTCACCCAGCCAATCCAGCTCAGAGGAACCATGTGGTAGACCAGAAGGCGTCATTTCCTCAAAGGCTAAAGGTATCTCGGTTTCATCTGCCACAGCAGAGTACATCGCGCTAGGAGTTACCCTCACAGGCGGATTATACTCATTGAGGGCTTCTGCACTTGCAGGTATTGCTGGGCTGAGAAATCCATCAAATTCTGGCTGGAGATATAAAATTGGTAACGCCCAGTACATCTGATGAGAACCATAGGCAGAAATTAATCCCTGACGCACCCGACTCACACACAAGTCTACAGGATATCCCTGATTCAGGTTACGGTAAAACAATTGTGTCAGCGTCAATGCTACTTCATCGGGAATCCGTTCTGACATGGCTAAGACACTCCTGAGACCGCGCTTCACCAGGCTTTCTGTAAGGTTTCGTTCGCCTGTTTCCCCAGTAGTGTCTGCGGTAGCCCTATATGCCCCCAAACAGGAGTTAAATACTGCCATTTGGATATTATTGTTGACGAGTAAACCCGCCAAATCGTCTCCACTTAAAATTTCCGTCAAGCCTGTTCTATGACTAACAAGATAAATTTCACCACCGTTCGGGCCTAAGTTACTATGACCGGAGTAGTGCAAAACATGATATCGTCCTTGTTCTAGAGCTTGCGTCAATTCTTCCCGCCCTGGTTGGTCTAGCAGGGTAAGTTCGATATCTGGGAGATAATTGCCACCTTCAGTAGTCCGTGGTGCATGACGGTTAAGTTCAGCTTGTAGCTTGATAGCCTCATGTTTGAGCAAATCTAGACGGACTTGATCTGTAGGAGACGCGATGACCATCAATACTTTGACGCCAGTGTCTTCCAGCGGTTGTGGTATGTTTTTTGAAGGCAAACGAGATGCCGACAGAATTCCACTTTGGTAGCGAGAAAAAGCGACATAAGGGCCAGTAGCCAGAGGACGATCCCCTGCATGCATCACTTCCCAAGGTAAACGAGCTAATCTAGTGTCTTTTAGCCCCAAACGTAGACGTAATACCTGTTGGTGATTCTGGGCAATACCTTGCGCTGTAATCCAACTATCTCTGAGAGTGCCTTGAAATAGTGCATTATAAAATTGCTGACCCAACGCTACTAAGTTGACAGAGTTTCTGGCAATGTCGCTTTCGCGGCCGTTAGAGGCGAACACATCCCCCTGCAACACCGACTTTAAAGGGTCATTCATCAAATGCCCAGCAGCTGCTAACCAATCAGCTACGGGCCAAGTCACCAGTTCTTCTGCCAATGGCACCCCAGGCGCGACTTGTTCCGTCCGCACCAAGTAGTCATTTTGCCCTACTGGGGTTACGGAAATGTGAAATTCCTGGGTCACAACTTCTCCTAGTCGCCTCCTAAATTTGATTTGAAACGCGAAAGTGTCAAGTCGATTCTTCGCTCCTTCTGATACCTTAGATGCATTCGCTCACTGAATGTTTCTGAATCATCATAATTTTGCTTTTTCCGCTTTTACAACTTTATCCGGATTAGTTTGCATCTGGCTAGAACACTTAAATGGTAGATGCACCTTGATCTTCAACTCCCCTAGTCGGCGAATGCCCACAGGGGATTTTTTTTCGACCTAATAACCTTCACCGCAGATAATCTTCACCAGAGAATGGTGATTTGCTCTAGAATATCCGCTTGATGCACCTCATTTATCCTACTCCCCTAGCTAACAAGCACTCGATTTTTTTGACACATAAGTCAAATATACCTTTTGCTAGATTCATCCGGAGTATAGTGGTTAACCCCAGAACAATTGATTGGTAGATGCACCCTGATAACTAACTCCCCTGGTTGGCTAACGCCCACTGGGGATTTTTTTATGCTTGGTTAACAACACACTCAATGTATGCAAATTTGTCCGGAGTATGCTGGTTAACCCTAGAACAATTAATTGGTAGATGCACCCTGATAACTAACTCTCCTAGTTGACTAAAACTCACTGGGAGATTTTTTTATGGTAGAAATAATGGCTAACCGCTAATTGTGAGAATTTCATCCGGAG
>NZ_JCACKA010000074.1:178862-383608 GCF_059505145.1 Mojavia sp. | reverse complement strand
TTTACTCATTTCTTCTAGAACAATTAATTGGTAGATGCACCCTGATAACTAACTCTCCTAGTTGGCTAAAACTAACTGGGAGATTTTTTATGGTAGAAATAATGGCTAACCGCTAATTGTGAGAATTTCATCCGGAGTTTACTCATTTCTTCTAGAACAATTAATTGGTAGATGCACCCTGATAACTAACTCCCCTAGTTGGCTAACCCTGACTGGGGTTTTTTATTGTGAGCATTAACACCAACTTAGCGATAATTTTATCCGGATACTAGTGGTTTCTCTAAGAACAATTAATTGGTAGATGCACCCTGATAACTAACTCCCCTAGTTGGCTAACCCTGACTGGGGGTTTTTTTATTATGAGCATTAACACCAACTTAGTGATAATTTTATCCGGATACTAGTGGTTTCTCTAAGAACAATTAATTGGTAGATACACCCTGATAACTAACTCCCCTAGTTGGCTGCCACCACTAGGGGTTTTTTCTAGTTGGCAATTAGCCATCCCCCTGCATGATAATTTCATCCGGATACTAGTGGTTTCTCTAAGAACAATTAATTGGTAGATGCACCCTGATAACTAACTCTCCTAGTGGGCTTATCCTACTAGGGGTTTTTTTTATTTTTAAAGAAACTACAACCCTGCTTATACAAATTTATCCGGAGGATTGTGCCTAAGCTGGGAAAACTTAATTGGTAGATGCACCCTGATAACTAACTCCCCTAGTAGGCTAGCCCTACTGGGGATTTTTTGAGGAGATCGTTTGCTTATTAAGTTGTCTACTGGTAGATAATTAGGGTAATATTCTAACGTATTTAACCGAGTTACTGCCAGTTTTTCTGTCACTGCTCACAATATTGTTGCTTTGCAGGAGCTAATTTATAGAGTAATGGTTAAGTGAGTCTATCTTATCATTATTTTCTTGTAGCTCTCTATATCATTCTCTGAGTCACTGCCACTATTGTATAAGCTAGAAAGCAGGCGCTAGGATGATTTCAGTCTTACTTGCAAAAAATTTTAATTTTTTCTAGATTTTTTTTAACACTTACTACTAGATTATAATTTTTCCTGTTCGTCATTATACTAATATTAGTTAAATTATGTTATAATTACACTCCTGATATTCATAAAGTCGCAAAAGTCAGATGAATTTAGCGGTAATTAAGTTCTCTTCAGAAGAATGCGGCATTTGCCACAAAATGTCGTTTTATGACAAAAAAGTGGCTGAGGAACTAGGTTTGCAATTTATTGACGTAAAAATGCAAGATACGGCTACTTATCGCAAGTACCGCAAGATTTTATTGACCCAGTACCCCGACAAATCCGAAATGGGATGGCCTACTTACATTATCTGCGATTCTCCAGAGGGAGAATTTCAGATTATGGGTGAAGTCAAAGGTGGTCATCCCAAAGGTGAGTTCAGAAGTCGCCTACAAGAAGTTCTCAACTCCACAGCTAGTCAGAACTAATTACTTCAAAAGATTTTACTTCCAGAACAGGGCCAATCATGGCAGTAGTCATGATGTCTTCACGCACCTGTCCAGTAACCTTTGCTTTTTGCCCTGTTTTGAGTAGCTTGCTGTCCGCACCTTTAAGGATTTCGTAGGTAACACCCTCATCTGTAACTAAGGCCCAAGCGCCAATACCAATATCGCGGCGTTGGATAGTACCTGTCACTTTAATGCTCATATCATTCAAAGTCCTTAGTCTTGAATTTTGGCTTAGGTGTAGAAGGAAAAAGGAATGAGATCCCTTTTCCTTGTTCCTAATTTATTTATGCTGCTTGACTTTCGTTTTTCAATGCTAAACGAGCCAGCCCATAACATAGTAGAGCATTGAGAATCAGGAAGACACGAGCCAAGTGATTACTTCCCAATCCCCAAAGTGTAGGGTCGTAAACTGCACTCACCGTCAAGCAAGCAGCTACACCAAGGGTTGAACCAATTGCAAACCATTTTCCACTAGGATGCCCCAGCAGTAATGCTATGAGAATAATAGGAATCAGTACGCTAGCAAATAAGGGATTTAAAGCATCTGTCCCTTGGAGGGTGTTGCCAAGTTCGGGAATGGAACTACCTAAAAGCCGGAAAGGCCATTGGGGAAGGTCAAAGATATAAATTCCCTTGAGGAAAAATAACCCAGAACTGCCAGCAATTAAACCACTTGATAAAGACCAAGTCCAAGTGAAGGGAAAGTAAACTCTTAAAAACCAAGCTAGCAGATAGGAACCTACTACCATTAAAACCTTAGGCAACAGCGCCACAGCACCGCCATCAATCCAAAATCCAGGGTTGAGGTAACCGTTATCCCGTAACCAACGGAAGAAATCGGAGAAACTGATTTGACCCTCAGTAGCGAGTTTGACCGCTGCCTCAGCATTTAGTTGTCCAGCACCATAGTAATTCAAACCATCATCTTGAATCACTCGTGATGACTGTTTAAGAACTTTCAAAACTTCATCGGGATCTGTAACTCCTTTAGCTTTGATTAATGCTGCAACACCCGCAACGTGGGGGGAAGCCATACTTGTACCTTGGAAACCAAGAAACACTCCTTCACCCTTTTCGTTAATTGTCTCTTGCAAAATCTTTCCAGCTTCACTACCACCAGGGGCAGAGATATCTATACCAGCACCAAAGTTAGAATAAGGCGCTTTTTCGCCATCTGGCCCAAAGGACGAAACACCGATTACATGGGGATAACGGGCTGGATAGCTTGCCCCATTAGCGTTTTCGTTGCCAGCCGCTGCAACTATGACTACACCTTTTCTGTGGGCATAGTCAATCGCTTGCTTCATCAACTGGCTTTCACCGCCACCGCCCAAGCTCATATTAATTACATCTGCGCCTTTATCAGCGGCAAACTTAATAGCTTCGGCAATATCGGCAACGGTACCACCACCATACGCACTCAGCACTTTTAATGGCATGAGATTGGCTTCGTAAGCAATTCCAGCTACGCCATATTTGTTATTGGTGGCTTGGGCGATAGTACCCGCAACATGGGTACCGTGTCCGTTATCATCTGTAGCTTCTTCGCGATCATTAACAAAATCATAGCCTTTGACGAATTTTGTCTCATACAAGTCGCGCACACGAGTAATACCAGTGTCAATCACTGCTACTGTCACGCCACTGCCTTTGGTTTGACTCCATGCGCCTTCAACACCGATTTTGTGCAAGTTCCACTGCTTGCTGTAATATTGGTCGTTGGGGCCAATTAAAGAGGGGCTTGCTTCTTCATCATCTGTAGGTCGCAAAAATTCTCCTAACCAAGCGGCTTCACCTGGTTGCGGAATTTTTTTGTAAATATAATTTGGCTCAATAAATTCTGTAACTGACTTGAATTGCGATTTTTGCAGTTCTTTCAATCGCTGGCGATCGCCTTTGATAATATAAACATTATCTTTTGCCGAAAATTTATTATCCAATTGGGGTGTAACGTTGTATTGTTGAGCGATCGCTTGCAACTCCTGCTGCACCACCTTAGCAGGAATATCTTCTCGAAAATCAAGCAGAATCGTCTCAAATTCTCCTTTAGCTGCCAGTCCTTGAAAATTCATGAAAGCAAACACAGCAGCCCCCAGCCCAATGACAAACAAGCAAAATAATATAAGTTTTCTCATATAAATTCATCACCGCTTTTTGCCAGTTGCTCACTAACATAACTTATCTCAGTCCCTTGTTGGTGTATTTTGCACTTTAGTTAAAACTTTTACTCAAGACGCAGGACTGTTTAAACAATGGAACGTGGTCTTTTATGGTTACCCCTGTTAGCAATGTTTTTCTGGTTGGCTTGGCAAGGCTCAAAGGAGTATCAAAAAGTTGAAGCTTATCGTGCCTGGGCAGAGCAATTTGAACGAGCTAAGTATGATATCTATGCAGTATTGGGGCAAAAAGGTAACAATATAACTTGGGGAAAACCTACTCCCAAAGGCCCGATTAAACTTAAAACCTTTTCTTTACTTGATGTACGACAAGTAACCCTTTTGGTAGATGACAAAGTAGTTGGAGTAGAAACACCACCAGAGAAAGGCCGAAAAATTGAGTTAGAATTTCTATTTTCCGAATCTGCTAACTCAGTGCGGATTCCATTTACAGAAATCCCTTTAGCAGCAGAATGGGGCAAGTATTTGCAAGGAGCACTACAAACCTCGCACTTTGGAAATAATGATTCCTAATTGCTGAGTTGAACATAAGGCAGCCCCGATGAAAAATTTTCATCATGCATGAACAAGGGGCTGGGAACTGGTGATTAGGAACTTGAAAAATCGACCCAGCAAATAGATTAATTGGAAAGTGAAGCACTTGACTTATGAATGTTACAACATCAAGCACGCCTGTTGCTTTAACCATTGCTGGCTCAGATAGTGGTGGTGGTGCGGGAATTCAAACTGATTTACGCACCTTTGCTTTTCACTGTGTTCATGGCACTAGCGCCATCACCTGCATCACAGCACAAAATACTTTGGGGGTAAAGCGAGTTGACGCCATACCAACTGAGGCTGTAGTGGCACAAATTCAAGCAGTAGTTGAGGATATCGGCGTGCAAGCAGCGAAAACAGGAATGTTACTCAATCAAGAAATTATCTTGGCTGTTGCTCAACAAGTAGAAGCTTTAAAAATCAATAACCTAGTAGTAGATCCAGTAATGGTGTCACGCACAGGGGCACAATTGATTGATGATAACGCCGTGCGGACTCTTTGTGATGCTTTGATTCCTCAAGCAACTATTGTCACACCAAACCGTTATGAGGCTCAAATTTTGAGTGGTTTGCAGATTGATTCTCTTGAGGATATGCAAACAGCCGCTCAAATCATTCACAGGAATTTAGGTGTAAAAGCTGTTTTAGTCAAGGGAGGAGGTATGCAGGGGAGTTCGCGTGGTGTTGATATCTGGTTTGATGGACAAAAGTTTGAAACTTTAACAACCAAGCTAGTAGATACCAAAAATACTCATGGTACTGGTTGTACTCTATCGGCGGCGATCGCTGCTAATCTAGCGCAAGGAAGAGACTTATTAACAGCAGTGCAGCAGGCAAAAGAATATGTTACAACTGCACTCACTTACGCTCTAGAAATTGGCAAAGGTCAAGGCCCTGTGGGACACTTCTTCCCCTTGCTACAGAATAAACCTATTGGTTAAGTAGCTAATTGCTAGTGGTTATATACTTATACCACTGCCTTTTAACGAACATAGCAATGTATTTTTCAAGCTAAGTATATATATTTAAGTGCGACTGTAAATAAAAAATCTTTGCCCTGTGAGCATTTTTCGATTATTCTTGGGCATAGTTTAAGCATACTTTTAGTGTCGAATATCTTTAATAGTCTCTCCAAAACTTTCAAATACTTTGATTTTTGTTACCTAGCCACCCATGCGAACAACCACAGCTTCAGTTCACAAAAAGCCACCTACGCCAGCCGCTCCAGCTTATCCTCCCTCTGTACCACTTTCTGTATACCGGGAATTAGCAATAGAGTTGCAAACAGCACAGGCAAAGTTAGATGCACTCACTGCTAAAAATCAGCAGCTAGCCCAAGAAAATCAGCTGCTGCGGCAAGAAATTACCAAAGTCATTCAGTCTTTTTCACATTTGCAAAAGTTGGTGGGTCTTAATACTACACCTACTACATCAAGCGATCGCCAAGTGCCCCATACTTCCCCTAATACGAAAAGTGCAGTTCAGCATCCAGCCGCAGATATACGTCCACGTCAGCAAGTCCCTCGTCCGCGTCCATCTAGCGCTCCTGAAGTTCCGAATAGCAAAAGTTCTCGCTCCAACTTTTCTGTGCCTGTAGCGGAAATGATGTCTCCAATGCCACAACCAGTATTTATAGAAGAGCAGGAAGTCAAATATTATCGCCCTACTAAGCCAGAAGCCAAGGAAGTAAGTGGTTGGTGGTTAGTAATTACCATCTTGTTAATTATGCTGACTGCTTTTAGTGCTGGGTATTTGATTGTGCGTCCCCTGTTTGAACATCAAAGTCGCTAGTTAAAACTCTTGTTATTTCGGGTTTTAGGTCGTAGATTCCCGTACAATTTCTCTTAAATTACTTTGTCAATATTTCAACAGATTTATTCACTAAGGGAATTTAGCTATTTTTGTGTTACAAAAATAACTTTTTCAACTGCTAATTGGGGATAAATTTTTTATGGATTAATCTCAATGGCTAACTAATTAATCATATTTGCTGCTAATTTCCGAACTGTTCGGGCAGTATAGCCACAGTTTTTAAACAGTTGCAATTATTACATATCTTTTTAAAATAGTGCCACTAGTTAAAGTGTCAGACAGTGGATCTGGTTAGATAGATAAACAAAGCTAGTAGAAGTAAGGAGTCCAAAAAATGAAAAAAGTAGAAGCAATTATCCGTCCATTTAAGCTCGATGAAGTGAAAATAGCTTTGGTAAATGCTGGTATTGTCGGCATGACCGTTTCTGAAGTTCGAGGTTTCGGAAGGCAGAAAGGTCAAACGGAACGCTATCGGGGTTCTGAGTACACCGTTGAGTTTCTGCAAAAACTCAAAGTAGAAATCGTTGTTGACGACAATCAAGTTGATATGGTAGTAGACAAAATTATCGCTGCTGCCCGCACTGGTGAAATCGGTGATGGCAAAATTTTCATCTCGCCTGTTGAGCAAGTTGTTCGGATTCGTACTGGGGAAAAGAACACAGAAGCAGTTTGAGTGCTGAGTGCTGAGTGCTGAATAGCAAGAAAGAAAAGTTATTGAGTAAAGTTTTGGGTTTGTACCAAATGCTAAATGTCTTGATATAGCGTGGTGATGAAATGAAGAAATGGTGACAAATTATCTCTTCAGGCTGACTTACTCAAAACTTGTTCCCTAACTAACTCTAAAACTTTCTTCTAACTCATAACTCAGGACTCAGGACTCAGCACTGTATCAAGTTGGGGTAGTAAAGCTGTAAAAGCTCTACCTCGATGGCTAATCGACCGCTTCAACTCTGGTGACATCTCAGCAAAGGTCAGTTGCTTTTGTGGAACATAAAAAATCGGGTCGTAGCCAAAACCACCATGACCACGGGGTGCATGGAGAATTTCACCGCGGCAAACACCTTCAGATTGAAGAGCGATCGCACCATCAGGACGAGCGATCGCCACTGCACAAGCAAATTGGGCTTGTCGATTTACTTCATTGCCTAGTTCGCGCAATAGCCTAGCAATACGTTCTGCATCAGTTTTGCCATAGCGTGCAGAATAAACCCCTGGTGCGCCATTGAGTGCATCTACTTGCAAGCCAGAATCATCAGCAATTGCCCAGTTTCCCGTTGCTTGAGCAGTTTGCGATGCTTTGAGACAAGCATTGGCAGCAAAAGTTTCGCCTGTCTCTTCAATTTCTAATTCTTCAGGTTTGAGGGTTAATTCCCAACCAGAACCAGCCAGGTAAGCTTGCATTTCTCGCAATTTACCTGGATTTCCTGTTGCTACTACTAGTAGTTTAGCCATGTATCAATTGTGAGTTGTCAGTTAACAGTTAACAGTTAAAAATCATAAGTGACAACCGATAACCGTTAACTAATTTTATTCTGCCCAATGTTTAGCCCACGCCAGAGTTTGATGCACCTGATCGAGTGTAGAAGCTTCGCAGTAGAGGCGTAAAACTGGTTCAGTGCCGCTAAACCGAATCATTAACCAACTGCTATCAGCTAGACGGAATTTGTAGCCGTCAATTGTCTGGCAATCAATCACGGCTTTTCCAGCAATTTCAGTTAAGGGTTGGGTTTGTAGTTGTTGCAAAAGACGCGATCGCACTTCCATGCTTGCTAAGGGTAAATCAATGCGATCGTATGCTGAGTTGAAACTCGTTTGCTTCTGCAACTGGCGGTAATATTCGCCTAAATCTAGCCCAGATTCCACAATTGCTTCTAGCACGTACAATGCTGACAGCAGTGCATCTCGTTCGGGAATATGACTACCATAGCCAATTCCTCCCGACTCTTCGCCTCCTAATAAAACTTCTGCTGCTAGCATTCTGTCAGCAATGTATTTGTAACCCACTGGGGTTTCAAACACTGACAAGTTATGTAGTGCTGCAACACGGGGAATTAAGTCGGAACCACTTACAGTTTTGACGATTTCACCCTTAAAGTTGCGTCGTAAGGTCAAGTGGTCAATTAAGATTGGGATTAAGACTTGGGAACTCAAGAAGTTAGCTTCTCCATCGACTGCTGCTATGCGATCGCAGTCTCCGTCAAATACCAACCCTACCGCTAAACCTGTGTGGTTTGTTTCTCGGTTAGTTCGGATGACTTCAAATAGATGTGAAAGGTATTTAGGCAATGGTTCCGGCGCACCGCCACCAAACAGAGGATCGCGATCGCTGTTGATTTCTTTTACCTGATCACCTAATAGTCTTGCTAATCCGCTAGCAGCAGCACCATGCATGACATCGGCAAATACGGTTAGTTTCCTAGAAGCGATCGCCTCCCGAATCTTGGCAATATTAACTTTACCTTCTAAGCCTGCTGTATAACTGGGCCAGGGGTCAAACTTTTCTAATTTGCCAGGTGTGCTTGCCTCTGGTACTCCTTCAGGCAACAGCGCTTCTATCTCTTTGGTAACTTCTGGCGATACCGATCCTCCAAAATATCCTTTGACTTTTAGTCCCAGATATGCGCCTGGATTATGACTAGCGGTAATTACCAGCGCTCCCAAAGCATTGAGTTGTTTCGCCGCCCAGCTAAAAGCTGGAGTTGGAGCATAACTTTCGCTTAATAGCACATCAAATCCGATAGCAGTGACAGCATCGGCGACAGCACGAGCAAAGTCTTCCGCCATAAATCGGCGATCATAACCGACAATAATCTTACGGCTACCCGTTGTTGAAAAATATGTATTATATAATACTTTTGCTGCAACTGGTGCGACCAAGGCTAGGCGTTCAAAAGTGAACTCATCACCAATCACGCCGCGCCAACCGTCTGTACCAAACTTGATTGAGTTAGTTACAACTGGCATTGAGGTATCCTAACTTTTTACCTGAGGATTTTACCATTTTTACAGTATTCTTTGTAAAAAAAGAATATAGTAAGATTATGTACAATTGCTACTCAGCAGTTGTAGGTTAAAAGTGAGCAAATGTATTTTTAACGGTGTGATCGCACACGATTGGATCAACTAGTAATGGTAGGTTTACTTGTGTAACTAAATTAGGCGCGATCGCTGCAATAGTTCTATATAAATAAATTAATAATTAAAAATCCTTAATAGTATTTTCTATTAAGGATTAAGTATTAGAACACAAGATGCACAACACCTTGATTATTCTTTAGAAATCATCGAGAAACTGGCTAAGTCGGCTGATAACGGGGTCAACCTCTTGAGGAGGGGTATGAGCAGAATAAGCAGGGGTATTTACTGCCTCTACTACTGATGGTGATGGAATTAGAGGCTGAATAACTGGTCGCTCATTAATCATGATTGCCAGTTGAGCAACTTGTTGACTAAGTTGCAGAATATGGCGTTCCATTGCCTCCAAACGATTAGATTCCTTGGCAAAAAAACGTTCCTCAAGTTCAGCCACTTGATTTTGCAGTTTACCGATTTGTTGTTCAACCGATTCTATTGCTGCTGTTTTCGGAGCAGGCTTTACTGATTCCGGGACACATAAAGATTGCCATAGGGCTTCTTTACAGAGGTCGCTGAAAGTTTTTTCGGGTTGCTTCTCCAACTCGCTTTCTACAAGTGCCAACAAGCTTTCGTCAGCTACCCCTGGATTGAACGTGACCGATTTAACTACCTTTTTCGACCATTGGAACATCAGTTTTAAGCCCTAGAAGAGCGAACGGCGGATAATTGCGCCTCTCCATAAATATACTGCCCCAAAGCATTAGCTTGTCTAGAAGGTGCAGCTAAATAGGCATTAATTTTAGCCTCTTTTAGCAGACGTTGCACGTCTTCCCAGAAAAACTGGCCACCACCTCCAGTAATAATCACATCAGTAACCCGCTCTGGCAACCACGCTAGTACGCGGCTACAAATTTCACGAGAAAACATTTCTATGAGGTTAGGGAGAAAATCATCGAGGTTAGTAGGCTTGCTTGCACCTTTAGGACGATAGAATCTTTCGCCTTTGGGTCTATTGACAGCAGAAATTAATGCCAGAGATTGGCTATCGGCTCCTTCGATTTCGGCGGCTACTAGTTCATAAAACTTGTTCATACCAAAGTCTTCACTCTTAGAAGCGCCTCGAGCAAAGCGGAAGTTATCAACCATCAAAAGATCGATGGTTTGATGCCCAATATCAACAATAGCAACTGATATTTTCGTAAAATCAGGAACGGTCGTGCCTTTCTGAGGTTGGGCTTCAGACCAGAGAAGGCTACCATAGCCCTCTGGCATGACCCAAACTTTAGTGACATTAAGGTTCACAGATTCACCGCGAAAATTCAATACATGAGGGCCAGTTACCAAGCTGATCAACTGTGCTTTTTCCTTTTCAAATTGCTCTAAGGAAAGAAAAGGTAAACCCAGCACTACTGAGATATCGTCTTTGAGTTTGAAGTAGCCAGCACTTGCCAAAACTTTGATGAGTGCATCCTCTACCTTAGATTGTCCCACTCCTAAATTTGCCCCAAAGTCAGCTGCCAACTGACCGACAGCATAACCACTACCTTGATACTCAAGCCACATATCCATTAAAGGGTCAGTAGCACGGGCTTCAAAAACTCCCCCGCGTACTTGTTCAATAGACATTTGCTTGACGTTGGCAGGTACAAACACCACATTGTTTGGTTCGCGGCTGACACAAGTCTTAGTAGAAGTTCTGCCTAAATCAACACTGAGAATAGCCTTGCCAGAGTACGTGCTTGGCGGCTTAGTAGTAGTAGCATTGATAGGGGTAGATGCCGATACTCTATTCATAGGTATAGCAGCGGCATTAATTGGGGTGGCGGCGGTAGGTTGGTCTGTCATAAAAGCTCCTAGTCCTAACTTAACTGTAAAAAGTTATCCTGCTCAATCTTACAAAAATGCGTAATAACAGAAATTTCAGGCTGCGTCAAGTGTAGCTAGAAATACGCATAAATTAATTCAGGCGATCGAGAATTTAGCATTATTTGGCATAGTGTAGGCCAATTTTATGTATACTTAACACCTCTTTTAACCCAAAAGCATGTGTATTTCATTTTCTAGTGCCTTGACGCTGGCGCTTGAACACCCAAACGGCAAATACCAAAAGCAGGCTCCCAATAACAATTTTGGATACCGGAGCAAGGTATTTGTCGACAAGTTCATACTGACTACCCAACAAATATCCTGAGTATGTTAGCAAACATACCCAGACAGCGCTACCCAAAGTTGTGTAAAATAAGAATGGTAGCAAGTGCATATTGCTGATACCAGCGGGCACGGAAATCAAAGTACGGATTCCCGGCACAAGGCGGCCTATAAATACAGCTTTCTTACCTTGTCTATCAAACCATTGCCTTGCCTTAGTGATATCTTGGCTAGATATGGCTATCCATTTGCCATATTTATCAGCAAAAGCTTTCAAGCGTTTTTCACTTAAGAATTTACCTGGGTAGTACCAAATAAGCGCACCCAGTACAGAACCCGACAGTCCGGCAAAAAAGACACCAATAATATTCAGCTTGTTGGGGGTTACCCTGGCAGTAAAACCTGCCAGTGGCATAATCAATTCTGAAGGGATGGGAGGAAATAAGTTCTCTAAAAACATTAATAGAGCTATCCCCCAATACCCTAAGGAGTTGATGGTATTAATTATCCATTCGAGCATTAAATAAATTCCTGAAATTGCTACACCTGTCTGGTTGCTAAATTCAGCTTTAGCTTTCTCGAAAATTGATTATTTGAGATTGCTGGAGTCAAGATAACTTGGTTGGACTAAAATTGCCACTTTGATTATGAAAATAGGTGAAGATCAGGGGGAGATAGGTAAATAAATTCAAAATTTTGAATGCAGAAAGTTTAGCCAGTCCCTTGTTTACAGAAGATCCAAGGAAGAGCAACTGCGCCTTTGCGGTTAACCGACTTGTAGCAAGTGGTGTGGGTTAGCCCAACAAGCGCAAACTTTCCCAGACAAATTCTGAATTTCTGCTCCCCCCCTCTGATCTAGACTGTCGGAGTCAATGATTGCACTCTTGGTTCCGATTGCCAATCTAATGGGTTCCAAACCCTGTCTTCAAGAGCCATCTGCTCAATTAAACTGGCTAATCTCAAAGCCTTCAGAGCTTGTTCACCACCTACTGAAGGTTGATTACCACCATGTACACAATTAACAAAATGTTCTAGTTCTGCACTTAGGGGTTGAATATTAGTTGTATAAACTTTCTCTATCACACCATCCTGCCTGTAAAGTACTTGCCGATGATCGTTCAAAGAGCTGGCATTTGTTTGCCGATGAATCAAAATTTCATTTTTGAGAAAATCTGCTTCAGTAAATGAGTTTTTACAATGAGCAACGATGCGACGGATTTTTCGATGGGTGACTTTGCTAGCAGTCAAAGTAGCTACAATGCCATTAGCAAATCCCAAGGTAGCGGTCACATAATCTAAATAACCAGAGTCTAGGGCGCGAGTACCGCTAGCAGTCAACTTGATGACTGGGGAGGCAGCCAATTCCAGAAGCAGGTCAATATCGTGGATCATTAAATCCAGTACAACCGAAACATCGTTAGCCCGGTCTGAGTAAGGACTCATACGATGAGCTTCTAGCGCTAGTAATTCTTCAGTTTTCAGGACTTTGCTGAGTTCCCGAAATGCTGGATTAAAGCGCTCAATATGACCTACTTGTAGAATACACTGAGACTCAGCAGCAGCATTTACTAGAGATTCTGCTTCAGAAATACTTGCTGCGATCGGCTTTTCAATCAAGACATGAATTCCCGCTAATAGACAGTTGATTCCCACGGCATAATGCAAACGAGTGGGAACAGCAATACAAACTGCTTCCACATGGGGCAACAAGTCACAATAATCTTCAAAAAATTTGACTTTGTATTTGCTAGCGGTTTCTAATCCTCGCTCGACATTAATATCTGACACGCCGACTAGTTCAACATCTTTCATTGAACTCAGGACACGGGTGTGATGTTGTCCCATGTTACCCACCCCGATCACGCCTATGCGAATCGGTCGTGGTTGGTTGCGCTGTGTATATGGATTTGGTTCTGCCACTGACATGCTATCTTGCACTATTATTCTCTCCTCAACCACCAAATTAAGAGACGCTACGGACGTTGGCCTTTATACTTAACTGCCAGTTACGATCCGTCTAAAACCATCCAGATGGTAACATAGAGGTTCTATTTATGAAGAATTTCAAAGTTTGTTATGGGTTCCCGTAATCTGGGTGCCTTTTGTATGGTTAGTTCGGAATTGGTTGATTTTTGACACTTTACATAAAGTTCAATATGTCTTCTTATTAACTTAAAAATCTCAGTAAATCCTAAGGAGGAATTCTTAAGTGGCAATGGGCTAATTAATGATTAGACTCAATATTATGATTAGCAGCATGAAATGTGAATCGTTTTTTGTTAGTAAAATTACAAAAAAAGAAATTGATATACTTAGGGGTTGATCTGGACACAGAATTTATTGAGAATGTTCACTATTGATACACTTAATAATTTTTACATAATTATTTACAACACTTGCAGATTGCACCATCTGATTTTTGCAGAACATTGGTGCAGATGTTTTTCTTTGGCTGTTCAAGGCGGAGTTGCAACCTCCATTGGCAACAGCGCAGCCGGAAGTTTGGCAGTATGATTTGGCAATTGGAAATCCACAATTGGAAACCGAGATGAAAGCTGTAATTCTTTTGTCTGGAGGATTAGATTCTTCTACAATTCTGTACCAAGCTAAGGCTGATGGCTGTGAGTGTCATGCCATTTCCTTTGATTATCAGCAGCGACATCGGCGAGAGTTGCGAGCAGCTTTGTTTGTGGCGCAAAAAGCTGGGGTAGTAAAACATCAGGTGGTAAATTTTGACTTACGGCAATGGGGCGGTTCGGCACTTACAGACGATGGAATTGATCTACCGAAGGAGCGTTCTTTGGATGAAATGTCTCAAAACATTCCTGTAACCTACGTGCCTGCTCGCAACACCATCTTTTTAAGCTTTGCCCTCGCCTATTCTGAAACTATCAGTGCTGAACGTGTCTATATCGGCGTTAATGCCTTAGATTACTCTGGATATCCTGATTGTCGCCCCGACTATATCCAAGCGATGCAGGAGGTTTTTCAGCTAGGAACCAAACAAGGGCGTGAGGGAAAACCTATTACAATTATTGCCCCGCTGATTAACCTAAAAAAAACAGAAATTATCCAGCTTGGTAATCAGCTCGGTGTACCTTGGGAACTAACTTGGTCTTGTTATGCTGGTGCTGATGTCGCCTGTGGTGTATGTGATTCTTGCCGTCTCAGGCTAGCAGCTTTTACCGAATTGGGATTAAAAGACCTACTTCCCTATGCTCAGTAGGGGGAGGCAGAGAAGATGCAAAGAAGATTGTTAAAAAGTTCTGGTGTCCACTTGCAGGCGTCGCATTTGGACTTGGTGCAAGCGTGGCCCGATAACTGAAACCACAGTGAATTCAAGATTTTGAAAGGAAAAAGTTTCACCTTTGGCGGGAATTTTCTGTAGATGGTATAGCAGAAAGCCCCCTAGTGTCTGATATTCCTTTGTTAAAGGCAAGTTTAGATCTAAGACTTCATTGAGGTCTTCTAGGTTGATTTGTGCTTGCACCAGAAATGTCTGCTCGTCTAACATCTGGATTAGCAATTCTTCAGCACTGTCAAGAACACCTGCACTACCGATGATTTCGGCAATGACATCTTGAAGTGTCACTAATCCCACAATACCGCCAAATTCATTCACCACCATTACCATAGTGGGTTTCTCTTGCTGCATCATCGGCAAGAGTTCACTTAAAAGCGTGTGTTCTGGTACAAATCGAGCAGGACGCATCCACGCTTGGATGGATGTTTCTAGAGTTAATTTCCCCACAGCTAGAGGTTGTGCCAAGTCTTTAAAGTAAACAATGCCGCGAATGTCGTCTAATGAATCTCCAATTACAGGATAGCGAGAGTGACCGCTAGAAGCCATTTCCTTGAGTAATCTTTGGAAACTGGCATCTTTAGGCAGGGCGACAATGCTGGTACGGGGAATCATTACATCTTGTGCCATAACATCCCCAAATTCAAAGACGTTATTAAGCAATTCTCTCTCTGAAAGCTGGAGTCCAGTGGATTCCCGTTCTGTAGAGATAATGAGCTGCAATTCTTCGGGAGTGACAGGTGGTCTCCAGCCTTGACCTGTGTATTCGATGCCAAATAGTCTTAACAGCCAGCGGTTTGATTGGTTGAGTATCCAAATGAAAGGGCTAAAAAAACGGACGATCGCTTTTACTGATGGCCCTAAAAATCTTGCTAGCTGTTCTGAGTACAGCATTGCTACGGATTTAGGGCATAGTTCGCCTAAAACAATTTGCAAATAGGCTATCAGAAAAAAGGCGATCGGGATTGAGAAAGAATGAGCGATAAAATTACTCATTCCTCTAGGTAAAGGCCAGGATTTTAGCCATGCATCTACCAACACGACAATGGAACTTTCACCAATCCATCCCAGTGCCAAACTAGAGAGGGTAATACCCAATTGGGTGGTAGATAGCAATCGGTCAATACTGCGTTGCAACATTTCGACAGCGATCGCGGGAATGTCACCAGCTTGGACTAACTGATGGATACGCGATCGCCTTACAGTCACCATTGAAAACTCTGCTGTAACAAAAAAAGCATTGATGGCAATCAGTAACAGCACTGTTAACAATCGCAGCCCCACATCTGTCCAAATTATGCTAGAAAAACCACTCACCGCTAAAGCTCGTGTACAACTTACGCACCCACTCTTTGATTTTGGATTTTAGATTCGGAAATTAAGAATACTATTTGCGATTTTTTTCAGTTCACAGTTCCAATACCAGTTAATGCACTAGTAAAAAGTTGTTTTTAGGACTTTTATTTGCATATAACTGAACTTCCCAGTATTCAACTCCAATCTCAACTGACATCTAAAATCGTCCTATTTACCTTTCTACAGGGATATCCCGCACCTCTAACTTCAATTGTTGAGCAGGATAATCTGTCAAAGCGAGTGATATTTTCTTGACATCATCAAGTAAAGCCGTAGGAATAATCACTGTACCTGAAAAACTTGGCCCATTTGTAGGTAATTCTGCTGGTAATCCCTCTGTACTAGCACTGAGAGTTCGTCCTTTATCATCAGTAACATCTAAAAAACTATACAGGAAGCGCACAGAATCAGCACCTTTATTCTGCATTTTTACTCTCAGTAGTAAATCTCCGCCAGAGTAGCGAACAGATTGTACAGCTAGAGTTACACCTTTATTGACAGCGGTAACTGGAAATCCTTTTTGGGGTTTTTCTTCTACTTCTTGGGGTTTTTCCTCTGGCTTTTGCTTAGTATTACTGATCTCCTCATCGTCTTCGTCTAATTTTTCCGATTTAGCAGCCTTGGTTTTACCCTCAACTCGGGCCTTGACAATTTTGAGGATTTCTTCTTCTCTCAATAGCGCTAAGTTTGCTTGTTGCGAGTTAGCGGACTTACCGCTGGTAAATTTGGTTGTGGGACGACCATCAGGCGTTGTTATACCTTTGAGTGCTGAACTCCCTAGAGTAAATCCCAAAAACGCACTCACAGAACCTGCGCCCAACATTAGGGTTAATAAAAATAACGTAAGAAGTACAGTCGAATTTAGTTTCATCACTGACAAGCTATTGCACAAAAATGCTGGTCTATTTAAACTTATTGAAGCTGATTAGCTCAAGCCTTAAAATAACTTAGTCAATATTAGTCTGTATGATTTCATAATAAAATTATGTAATAAAAAATCTGGTAAACTATCTTCGAGGGTACACGAGCTGGTGAAAACACGCTACAATTAAAAATCGACCAGGGTTGGCCGAGCGGTTGAGGCAGCGAACTCATAATTCGCCCAAGGCAGGTTCAACTCCTGCACCCTGGATTAAATTAGTATATAGTTTTGAGTGCTGAGTTCTGAGTTACCTAATAATTCAATTCTAATGAACTCCAAGCTCTTTGTTGTGGTTAAAACCTCAGACTCATTCTTAGTCTTAACTTTTAATTTTTGCTCACTACTCAGCACTCAGTAATATTACCGGGGTGGTACAGTCTCAAACCGGAATTCTGTGCCGACCTTGAGCTTATCAGCGTTGTTGCGAGGAGACATCAGCAGCGATGTACCATAAGGATTAGGTAAATCTGGGGTACGGATATATGGATCGTTACCAACTTGCTGAGTTAGCATATCCCGATAAACCCCATTGATCAAATCACCATCGCTAGCAATTTCATTTTCTGGGAAGGAAGTTGAGAAAGAACCAAATCCTAGAAAAGAATCTAGTTGACGCTTGACGCTGGTATTTTCATAGAAATTGCGATCGTGTTGAAAATAAGCTCGTTCAATTGCATCATTAGGCGTTTCATAATTAGGTGTTTGCGTTTCGGCGATCGCAACGGAAGGAAAAGCAATACCAGCTGCTACTAGCACCAATAAACCACTTAAGGTTTTAAATTTTCTACCCATACCCATGTTTATTACTCCTCAATTTCTGGGCGAAACTTAATTTATGCTTAAATTCAGAACTCTAATGAGTTCAACCTTTGGTGTAGCACAACTTTTAATGTTTTGTAATGACTTATTCTACTGAAACCACTACCCACTCGGATATGTGGGCCGCTGATGCTGATTTGACGACCCTACGCTACAAATTACTAGATTTATTTTGCCAACTTGCTTATCAAGAGGGTGATTTTGTTCTCTCTTCTGGATTACGTAGTTCTTATTACGTGAACAAGACACAGGTAACACTCCATCCCCAAGGCGCTTTAGCTGTAGGACGTTTGGTTTTTCCTTTGTTACCTGCTGATACCCAGGCGGTGGCTGGTTTAACATTGGGTGCTGATCCAATTGTGACAGCAGTAAGTGTGGTTTCTGTCTATGAAAACCGACCGATTCCAGCTTTGATTATTCGTAAAGAAGCCAAAGGTTATGGAACAAGGGCATATATTGAAGGTCCTCTTTTGCCAGAAGAAGCGAAAGTAGTGGTTTTAGAAGATGTAGTTACCACAGGACAATCTGCTTTAAAAGCAGTTGGCCGCCTCAAAGAAGCAGGTTATACCGTTGAACAAGTAATTGCACTGGTAGATCGCCAGCAAGGTGGAGCAGAATTGTATGAGTCAGCTGGGTTGAAGTTTGAAGCTTTATTTACGATCGCGGAGATTCAACAGCGGTATCGGGAATTAGGAATTTAGTTGAGTGATGAAGGATGCGATCGCAAAATAGCTTTGTTGGCGACTTTTCAATAAAGTTTGCTTGCGATCGCGTTTTTTGATATCCCAATTACTACTAGTAGTATGAACTTCTGAACATAAGTGCATCTACAATACAATGGCAAAATCCGCAGATGTCAGCACAAAACGCTTGATTAGCCTCGCACCAGATAACTGGGTAAAATGGGTTACAGGAATTCCAGATATTACAGCAGGGGAAATACTCAACTCAGAATTTCAGTGGATAAGTCGAGAAAGTGACGTTTTAATTCGTGTAAAAAATCCCCAGTACGGTAATTTTCTCGTTCTTAATGAACTACAACTGCGTCCATCACCAGAAATGTCACGGAGAATGCGTGCTTATGCAGCACTTGCAGAAGAAAAATATAAATTGCTGACGTATCCTGTATTAATCAACATTCTAAAAACTGGTGATGTTGAAATACCTACAACTTATGAATCGAATATTGCTGGTTTGCGGGCAATTCAAGATTATCGCGTCATCAATTTGTGGGAAGTTGATGTAAATATTGCTTTTGATCAACCTTTACCATCCTTACTCCCTTTTGTCCCAATTCTCAAAGGTGGTGAAAATGAATCAACAATTAGAGAAGCGTTACAAATTCTCCGGGCTGATGAACAGCTAAACCAACTTGAGACGGTTTTAGCATTTTTTGCTACGTTTGTATTAGAAAGCACCCTAGTTCAAGAAATCATGAGGTGGGATATGGCTGTATTGCGCGAACCGCCTTGGTATAACGAAATTGAGCAGCGTGGAGTAGAACGCGGACGACGGGAAGAGTTATTTTCAAGTATTGAATTACTATTAGAGATCAAGTTTGGTAGCGCAGGTTTAGAATTGATGCCAATAATTGCTCAAGTTAATGATTTGGAAAGATTAAAATTGATTCAACAAGCGATTAAAACTGCAAATTCAGTTGAGGATTTACGACAACTGCTGTAGTGCAGGGTGATCGTATTCCTAATCATTTCATCTGCAAATGTGTAACTAAGCAGTATGAATCGGAATTCGCTGTTCTCGGCAAGTCCGCTCATAAATACCATCTAATTCTACGGGTAAGCAAATTTCACCATGCAACCACAATGGCAAAGTCGGTAACGCACAGCCTACAGTTAGTTTTTCTTGCCAAATATCTAATTTATACTGCCCATTTTGCTGGATGGGTCGATAAGCCGTAGCATAAAGTTCAGCGTTAAACAGTAATGCATTAGTTTCTGCGACACGGGTTAATAATTCATTGTGGAGATTTGTCTTGCGTTCAGTCACAACATCAACAATAACCAAACCAATACCCTGTCGTAAATAGGTTTCACATTTAGAAACAAAAGCATTGCGATGAGTAGAACGGTCTTTATTTGCAGGACTTACTAATTCTATTGCTCCAGCTAAAATAGGGCCAGCTTCAGTATTAAAAATATTTATTTCTACTGTTTCATCTGTAGGTAGAAAAGCTATTGTTTGAGCAGGTGGTGGAGGCATCCAAATACTATCAATATCTTTTGATTCCTGCCATGACTCTTCAAAAGCTGCTATATCAATTTCAATGCCAAATTGTACATTTGGTTCAGCAAAGTAGCCCTCTGGCAATTTAGCGTTTAAATCAGATGCAATATAAGTCGCCCAGGCGTTATGAAATGCGTGCCAGTGACGGCGAACTGAGAGTGGTGGACGAAAATGGTCTTGCAGCATCATTGTCTCTACATTCGCAATTTCAGTAATTATCCACAAACAAACGTAAATAAAAGAATTCGTCAATAACTGTAATAACTCGGAAGCCACATTCCGTAACAGCAGGTCATGATGTTATTAAAGAAGCAATGTTATTTGGTTGTGTATTTAAGAGCATTCATCTGGAAGTATTTTCACTATGCCATTAAAACAACCTACTATATCTGTGGTGGTAAACTTTACCAACTTTTCAGCTAAATTAGTTACTTTATTAAGTGCTTTTTATTTTTGGCTATAAATTCTAAAAATTCATCTCGTCGCTACAGACAAATCAATCCTTACAGTCCTGTTATACCAATTCTCTAAAATTTGGCAACAAATTCAAATCTAGAACCCTAGATGCTATCGGAATTTCGTAATTACGAATTATGAATTACGAATTACGAATTGGTATTAGACCACCATATCAGTATGTAGGTTATTGTCGCTGCCCTTACGACCTAGATCCAAGAGGATATGAATGTGGAGATAGGTCAGCGTATGTGAGAACTGGAGGATCTGAACCAGTATGCTATTTTGGTGATCTTCGTTAATTTTATGTAAACGTGTCCACAGATTTTACAAGAAATAAATTAGTCCAAAAAATTTGGCTTTTTTGTATACCCTCAGATTTTTAATCTGAGGGCTATTGGTTATTAATTAACTTTGTGTGACAGCTTCTTTCGCCAAGAACTTCTCTAGTTCTGTTAGTGCATCAGCATCAACTTTGGTTTGCATTGGACAGAACTTGGGGCCGCACATAGAACAAAACTCAGCAGTTTTATAGATATCTGCTGGCAGAGTTTCGTCGTGGTATTCCTTGGCTCTTTCTGGATCGAGGGATAACTCAAATTGACGGTTCCAATCAAAGTTATAACGGGCTTTGGAGAGTTCATCGTCTCTGTCCCTTGCACCTGGGCGATGTCTAGCGATATCCGCCGCATGGGCCGCTATCTTATAGGCAATTAAGCCATTTCGTACATCTTCGGCATCGGGCAATCCTAAGTGTTCTTTGGGCGTAACATAGCACAACATTGCTGTACCGTACCAACCAGCCATTGCAGCCCCAATAGCTGAGGTGATGTGGTCATAACCAGGAGCAATATCGGTTACCAATGGCCCCAGCACATAAAAAGGTGCTTCAGAACACTCTTCCATCTGCTTGCGGACGTTGAACTCAATTTGATCCATTGGGACGTGTCCAGGCCCTTCTACCATCACCTGTACGTTATCTTCCCAGGCTTTACGAGTTAGCTGTCCGAGGGTTTTAAGTTCAGCTAATTGTGCGGCATCTGAGGCATCATGGGTGCAGCCAGGGCGCAGGGAATCCCCCAAGCTAAAAGAGACATCGTATCTCTTGAAAATTTCAATGATGTCGCGGAAGTGCGTATAAAGAGGATTTTGTTTGTGATGATGTAGCATCCACCGTGCTAGAATACCACCGCCACGAGAGACAATACCTGTGATCCGGTCTCTTACTAAAGGCAAATGCTCAATTAAAATTCCGGCGTGGATGGTTTGATAGTCTACCCCTTGCTGGGCGTGTTTTTCGATGACGTGGAGAAAGTCATCAGGGGTAAGCTTTTCAATTGTGCCGTGAACGCTTTCTAAAGCTTGGTAAACTGGCACTGTGCCAATAGGAACGGGTGAAGCGTTAATGATAGCGGTACGAATTTCATCCAAGTTACCGCCACCTGTGGACAAGTCCATCACGGTATCAGCACCGTACTTCACGGCTAGTTTTAGCTTATCCACTTCTTCCTGAAGATTGGAAGAGTTGGGAGAAGCCCCGATATTAGCATTTACCTTACATTTAGAGGCAATGCCAATGCACATCGGTTCTAGGTTGGTGTGATTAATGTTAGCAGGGATAATCATCCGCCCCCGCGCCACTTCCTCTCGAATGAGATCGGCGGGGAGATTTTCCCGCTGGGCGACGTAATGCATTTCTTCGGTGATAACACCGTGACGTGCGTAGTGCATTTGAGTTACATTGCTCTGCCCACGCCGCTTGGCAACCCATTCTGTCCGCATATTTTTGAAATCCTCGATAAACAGCTTCCCTCCGCTGGTATTACCCAGACTCAGGTGTTAAGGGTGTGATCTCAGCCTAGTTATTCAGGCACCCCTAGCATGGATGTAGATTGTACCACCTTGCTTGTGGCTGGGAACAAGAGGGTTAACAATTCCTGAGAATGCGGGCGGTGATGGATATTAAGCAGTTCGCTGCTTTTGCTCAATAATGTCTAAGACTGCCAGTTGCTATATTTATTCTCTTGCTATTTGCATAAATCATTTTTGTTCGCGCAAAGGCGCAAAGGCGCAAAGAAAAGCGCGCAAAACACCTAAATGTACTAATCTGTAAATTAAATATTAGCAAAAACAGATTGCTCACAATACTTTTTAATTAGGGCTTTGGCATTCTCACGCCGTTCTCCTGTGAATAAGTTAAATACTACTTCTTCATCTTTAGAGTAAAGATGCAAGAGTCCAAAATCTCTCACTCTTGAATAAAGTAAGGGAACGCCAGCAAGAGTAAGTAAAGTTGCCTTTTTACGATCGCGCTCTTTTGCTTCAAGTGAGTCATGATATGAAGACTGGAAATCTACAACTAAACAAGGTTTGTAATCATAGTCTG
This sequence comes from Mojavia sp., assembly GCF_059505145.1. Lineage (NCBI taxonomy): Bacteria > Bacillati > Cyanobacteriota > Cyanophyceae > Nostocales > Nostocaceae > Mojavia > Mojavia sp. The sequence goes on along the minus strand of NZ_JCACKA010000074.1, from coordinate 360,884 downwards.
TTATTAAAGCATCTACACTAGAGCTAAAGAAAAAATTTTTAAGTTCCCAGTCAAGGTTGCTATTTAGTTCACAGAATTGGGATAAGCTTACTTGTGTATGAATTTTAAAATTATCCTCAACGCAGGTTTGCAGAAACTCCAGCATCCTTTCTTCGTAAAGATTGACCAATCTTTTGGTTTTTAAAGACATTACTGTTGCTCCATTAGGATTTTTGCAAAATAACTAATAAATTCTTCAAGAACCTCTTTATAACCAATACATACCTGCCATGCATAAGGAAAAAGTTTATCTTCATGAATTATTAGATAGCTACTAATGTCACCTAAATGTTCGATTTTGAACTCTTCAGGTGACATCGATACTATTCCACCCCAATCAACACCATCATCATCGATATAATTTTCATAACTATTTAATGAAAAACTACCTTGAACTTCACCCTTCAAACTATTTGGGTAGGAAACTTGCATTGAATCCAAAAATATGTCTTCTTTACTAGGTAAAACCCAAAACCTACCTAAAATATTTGTTTTATACTGTTCAAAATGATCTCCACGATCTATTAATATTCCTTCAGTCTCACAAGTAAGTTCCAAAATTTCTTGTTGAAATACGTTTTTAGGAATAGAAATACATAACCCTTCCTTTCGTTGAGCTAAAACAAGTTGATAACGTTTAGCTCCTTTTCCAGGATTTTTAAGTCGATATCCTATATATTGAGATGTCCGATTCTCCTCGAACTTGTCGTAAAAACCAAGTCTCTCCAGCATATTGATAGCCAAAGACAGCAAATCTTCTCCACCTTGAATTACTTGAATATTTGTTGAAATCAAGCGTGGAACGCCGTTTTCTACCTCAAAACGCTGGATGACATCGTATATTATTTTTAACATTGCTAATTTCCATAAACCTTGGCTAAGGTTTATGGAAATAGTGTAACGTGTATTTCTAAGTTTTCCAATAGCCTTGGCTAAGATTTTTAGATTTCGCAGATAGATGCTAATTCCCGCCATGACTTGCAGCCTTGGGAAAAGCAAATACTATGACTATGCTGAAGGCGACGCACGGCACTCCTCGCACCTTCAACCAAAAGCTTCTAAATACTGGATATCACGAGGCGATCGCCTTGTTGAAACTTCATCCACGCCTGCCGTAAACTATCGGGAGCAGGTTTTTTGGCATTCTTAACAGAAAAAGTGCCATTGGCAATCACAGCGGCGCGTTGTCGAGCTACTAATGTGCTAAACTCCTCATCACCACTAGTCTTCTGAGTAGTATTAGCAAAAGGTGCATTATTCGCCAAACCTATAGTAATAAAGCTTTTGGGGTCGGTGAGGTCGATAACAGTTTGATAAAACGAGATACCATTGACTTTACCCTTCTTCACTTGTACGGTTTGAGCAGCAACGGGTAGTGCCAGTGTCAATCCTTGTGCCAGGGTAGCACCTCCCAGAAACAAGAAAGACCGCCGAGATATTTTGAAACTTGGCATAGTTTACTCTTGGCTATATTGTTTCTCTTAAAATGCCCAAACCCTTGCATAATTTGGTACGCAGCACTGATAAGTTACTGAGAGAGAGTTGAGGAAATAAGCACAGAAGGATAATGACTTCTAACTATAGATATATTATTTTTTACAAACCTTATGGTGTCCTCAGTCAGTTTACACAGGAAACTCCCAAACACAGCACCCTCAAAGACTATATCCTGGTTCCTGATGTGTATCCTGTGGGACGTTTAGACTGGGACAGTGAAGGGTTACTACTGTTGACCAACAACGGGCAATTGCAACATCGCCTTGCTAATCCTCAGTTTGGGCATAAACGTACTTATTGGGTACAGGTAGAACGAATTCCTGATGCTGCTGCTATAAAGAAATTGCAAACTGGTGTGAAGATTCAAGATTACCGCACTCGACCAGCAGAGGTACGCTTATTGTTAGAAGAACCAACTATTGGCGATCGCAATCCACCAATCAGATTTCGCAAAAATGTACCAACAGCTTGGCTAGAAATGACTTTAACTGAGGGAAAAAACCGTCAGGTGCGCCGGATGACGGCGGCTGTAGGGTTTCCTACTTTGCGACTGATCAGGGTAAGCATTGCCCACCTAAAATTAGATGGACTACAACTAGGTGAGTGGCGAGACCTGAGTTGCTCTGAAATAGAATTCCTGCATAATCTGCCTAAAACAGGTGGAATAGCGAACAAAGCCAAGACTTCAGCATTATTTTGAAAAGTACTTAGTTCTTACTATCATTTAAATTTCAGGTTAACCCATTCTTAATGCTGAAACTAGTAGCTGGATTTAAATCAACTCCATGATGAAAATCGCCGCTCAAAAATTGTCTGTAGCTAGTAGTGAGTAAAACGAAAGATTAACTATTGGTACTAACGATGAAAACCAACGTCTAAATTCATACTTAGCTAATTTATCTACCCCCATTATGATATTAATTTACTAAGTATTTGGCTGTGACTTTTTCTCAAGTTCTGACCGAGCTAGACTTTACAAATTTAAATGTTTTTATAGTGTATCTGCCATCTCATTACTTTTTAGTAAAAGCCGAAATCCGCGGATTGCTACATAATTTAGTCAGTAATTTTGAGCTAAAAAATTAATCCTGCAAAAACAGTGGTTAACAATTATTAACTAAGTTTTTCTTTGCACCTTTGAACCCAAATTGATCCAAAAGAAGTATAATAATATTTTTTTATTCCTGCCCTGTCTAAATCAGCCCTTGGGTGCAAATAATTAACTCTTATGAGCCGTAATCAGCAATCGATCTGGCATAACACTCACCAACAACAAGATATTGTAGCTGCAACACCTGCACGCTTGGAACTTGTGCCTGAACGAGCCTGCGATTTAGAACTTTGCACAGCAGAAACTCTGCGTCGTACCCAAGAGGAACTCTTGTTATATCGTAGGCTTTATGAAAATATCCCTTCTGTGTATTTCAGTTTGGATATTACAGGAATAATTTTATTTGTAAACCAGTTCGGTGCAAACTGTCTTGGTTACACTCCAGAAGATTTGATTAATCAACCTATTTTTAATTTATTCGCATCGTCAGACAGACAAAGATTATCTGATGCATTGATGAGGTTATTAAAGGCCTCGCCTAAGAGTGAAGTTGTTAGTTGGGAGTTTCGTTTAAACTGCCCTGCCAGTAAGATTTTATGGGTAAAAATCGTGGCGCGTCTATTACCTGATGGGAATGGACAATATCTTTCAGATCCTAACCTTGCTGATAAGTCCTCTCGGAAAAATCCGGTCATTCTCCTAGTTTTTGAAGACATCACTGCTCACAGGCAGGCGGAAGATGCTTTCCGAGAAAGTGAACAGCGCTTTCATAAAGCAGTGCAAGCGCAGTTAGAGGAGATGGAAAGCCTCAACCGTTTAAAAGATGAATTTCTGAGTACAGTGTCGCATGAACTACGCACGCCACTAACTAATATGAAAATGGCGATCCAAATGCTAGGAATCGCATTAGATCGAGAGCAAAACTTTTTGTCGGAAATGGCGAAGCCACAAGCACAACGTTCCAAAGCTGCTCGCTATTTTGAAATTTTAGATAATGAGTGCGATCGCGAAATTAATCTGATTAGTAACTTTTTGGATTTGCAACGGTTAGATACAGGCGCTAAACCTTTGGTACTGGAAACTCTTGAAGTACAGCAATGGCTTTGGCGGGTGGTAGAGCTATTTAAAGCCCGCAATCGCAATTCTTGCCAGCAAAACTTGCACCTTAACGTAGCTCCCAATCTTCCCCCACTCATGTGCGACCCATTCAGTTTAGAACGCATTTTGATAGAACTGCTCACTAATGCCTGTAAATTCAGTCCTCCAAATGCAGAAATCACTGTTTGCGCCCAACGGAAATCCCGTACTATTCAATTTCAGGTAATCAATTCTGGTGTAGAGATTCCTACTTCAGAACTACCACACATTTTCGACAAATTTTATCGCATTCCCAGTAACGACCCTTGGAAACAAGGTGGTACAGGATTAGGTTTAGCATTGGTACAGAAACTCACCAAACACTTAGGAGGAACAATCGAGGTCGAAAGTGGGTCAAATCGTACTTCTTTCGCTATCCAACTTGCTCTAAGTAGTGAGGCGTAAAAGAAGAAGATGAGGAGGATGAACTTAAATCCCCTGCTCCCTCATCCCCCAATTCGCGCCTTTAGGAAGAATTGGCTTGCTGACATCGGAAATATTTAGCTAATATGCGTCACAATTAATACTGCCACCAAAATTCACTGGTAAAACCACAATCTTTTATAGGTCTACTGTAGGCAGGGACAGTCAGTTGTGGCACTTTGGATCTTAGTGGCTAGAAGCACCTTGGAACGGGAATAAGGAACTTCCACTATGCTGATTTGCCCTCAGTGTAAATTTGAAAACTTCAATACCAACAAATTTTGTCAAAACTGTGGTACGTCCTTGACCTACAAGGTCTGTTCTGAATGTAGTACCGATGTACCTGTAAACGCCCAACATTGCCCTAACTGTGGTGCAGACTGCGGAACAGTGTGGTGGGCAATTATTGCTCACAAAGGAACTGGGGATGAAGGAGAAGAGAAATTGAGGGAACAAGGAGATGAAGAAAGCTACCTTCATTTCTCCATCTCTCTATCAAAATTCTCAGTCGGCTCTTATTTAGATCAAGAGCAGCGCTATCAGATATTAGAACCGCTACCCAACCCAGAAGAATTCACTGCTAGTACTGAGGTGTGCATTAGAGTTCTAGACTGCCAACCTTATCAAATTTCGCCCCTTGAGGCAATGATAGAAAATCAGCAACAGGGGGTAGTTACACCATCAGTAGAGGCAAGTGGAATTCCCAGCTTTGCTAAACCTTATATCGCCTTACAATCTCTGGGTCACTCAGGGATACCGCCAATTCACGACGCATGGCAGCAGGGTGATATGCAGGTGGTGCTTATCCAAAACCGCTCGGATTGGCCGTATTTACTTGATCTGTGGCAAGACAACACAACCAGTTCGTTACAAATTTTACACTGGTGTTATCAGATGACCCAACTTTGGGTATTACTAGAACCAGTGAATTGTCTTCCAAGTATTTTAGAACTGTCGAATCTGCGATTGGATGAAGATCAAACACTATCGCTAGGGCGTTTATATGTGGAACCATTGAATAGTCAGCCAGTTGCTGTACCAACAACGGCAGAAGACGAAACGTCTGCTCAACAAGGTCAACCGTTAACCATCACCACATTGGGGCAAGTATGGCAGGCGTTATTTAGACATTCCCAGCGCACTCAGTTTGGCTCTATAGTCCAGATGTTGGCAGATTTAGAGATAGGTAAAATTGAAACGATCGCCCAGTTGCGATCGCGTTTGGAGGAGATGGCTATGGAATTAGAAGAACCTACCACACAACCTTCTCTTCCAACGGAGGAGAAATACACCACCGCACCAACAACCTTGCAACTGAATGAGTTAGTAGAAGATTCTGATATCAAAAATGACGATTTGCCAACAATTGTGCTGCCAATGCAATTAAGCACTTTGGAAGATGCAGGACGCACTGATGTAGGACGTCAGCGACATCACAACGAAGATTACTTTGGCATTGAGACAAAACTTAATAAATTAGAGTTACCTAAAAGTAGAATTTTACAAGCGCGAGGTTTGTATATTCTCTGCGATGGTATGGGGGGACACGCCGGAGGCGAGATAGCCAGTGAGTTAGCAGTCAACACTCTACGGCAATATTTTGAAGAAAACTGGATTGCTAACCAGCTGCCAACAGAAGAGAGTATTCGTGAGGCAGTATATTTAGCTAATCAGGCAATTTACAATCTCAATCAAAAAGATGCCCGTTCTGGAGTCGGGCGCATGGGTACTACCCTAGTGATGCTCTTAATTCAAGATAGTCATGCAGCGGTAGCACACGTGGGAGATAGCCGCCTCTATTGCCTGACTCGCAAGCGAGGGCTGGAACAAATGACGGTAGATCACGAAGTTGGTCAAAGGGAAATTGCTAGAGGAGTGGAAGCAAGCATAGCTTATGCCCGTCCGGATGCTTATCAACTCACCCAAGCATTGGGGCCGCGTGATGAAAACTCGATTAATCCCAGTGTGGAGTTCTTCGAGATTAATGAAGATACTCTCTTCATCCTGGCTTCGGATGGTTTATCGGATAATGATTTATTAGAAATACATTGGCAGAATCACTTACTTTCTCTGCTGAGTTCTGGTACTAACTTGGAAGGAGGCGTTACAGACTTAATTGATTTGGCAAACCAATACAACGGTCATGACAATATTACCGCTATCCTTATCCGGGCAAAAGTACGCCCAAATTTGGAAAGTCCAAAATAAATCGGGGCTGGGGGCTGGGGATAGGGGACTAGGGACTGGGAAAAAGCAGCTTGTGCAGGGGAGCAGAGGAAAAAAACTTCTTTAATCCCCAATGCCCAATCCCCAATCTCCAATGCCCAATCCCTAATCCCTAATCCCTAATCCTTTCACCTTTTAGGTTGTATTGTGGTTACTCTAACGCTACTAGAACCGCAACAAAAAACGCTGCTTCAGCAATGGTATTTTGAAAACTCCACCGTAATTCGGATTGGTCGAGCGGCGGATAATGACGTTGTGTTAACTGATAGTTTGGTTTCTCGCCATCATCTAGAACTCAAGAAAGTTGGTTCTGGCAGCAATAGTGCTTCATGGCAGGTGATTAATCACGGCACGAATGGCACTTTCCTTAATGGCGTGCTTGTGACTCAGAGCCAATTGCCAGATGATTGCCTCCTGCAACTAGCGCAGGGAGGCCCATTACTAAGGTTTGAAATTCAGGAAATAACTGCACCTGATTCTTGGTTACAGTGGCAAGAAAACCTTGGCTCAACGGAAAAAACTACTCCCACGCCAATTTCATTAACAAAAAACCCTTCAAATTGCACCCATGAAGGTAACTCTCCTAACAACCTATTTTGCATTCATTGTGGTCAACCCCTCTCGGTGCAAAAGACTATTCGCCAGTATCAAGTATTGCGAACTTTAGGGCAAGGAGGCATGGGTACTACTTATTTAGCTTGGGATGCAATGGGAGTGACAACAGAGCATCCACAACTACTGGTGTTAAAGCAGATGAACGCCGATATGGTGAAAATTGCTAAGGCCCAAGAATTATTTGAGCGGGAGGCACATACTCTTAAATCCCTTAACCATAGTGGAATTCCCAAGTATTATGATTTTTTTGTTGAAAATGGAAAAAAATACCTGGCAATGGAATTAGTCCATGGACAGGATTTAGAAAAACGAATTTATACTACAGGCCCAGTGATACCAAGCCAAGCGATCGCCTGGATGATCCAAACCTGCGATATTTTAGGCTATTTGCATAGTCAGCAACCACCACTGATTCACCGGGATATAAAACCGGCTAACCTGATGGTGCGAAATTCTAATAATCACATAGTAGTGCTAGATTTTGGCGCTGTTAAGGAAATTGGTACAGCACCAGGTACTCGGATTGGCGCAGAAGGTTACTGCGCTCCTGAACAGGAACGAGGACAACCCCTGACTCAATCTGATTTATATGCGATTGGGCCAACCTTAATTTTTTTGCTCACAGGTGAAAACCCTTTCAAGTTTTACCATCAACGTGGGCGAAGTTTTAGGTTTGATGTTGCTAGTGTTCCGACTATTACTCCCAAATTAAGAGAGATTATCGACCGCGTTACAGAACCGTTGCCACGCGATCGCTATCAAACCGCACAGGAACTAGCTATGGCATTAGCTACTTGCCAATAAAGGTACTAGAAATTGGGTAGATAAGAATATTCCTAATACCTAATACCCAGCCCCTGATACCCAATCCCTATTCTTCATCCCAAGCTTCTACAGCTAGCAACTCACTAATTGGGTCTTGCATAGTAAATCCAAAATCCAATAGTTCCTGTTTCCAGTGCGGCCATTCATTGCCATAGAGCAGAGCGATTTTCCAAATGCTATCATTTGGCTTGATAATATTAGATTCCACGAGTGATTGCACGTTACGCTGCAATTTCACCATTGGGTGAATTACTTGCTGAGTCATAACCTCGATTCAATTCAGATTTTGTTTGCTAAATACTTAATCAAAACTGCTTTCCGTTCTGCAATTGTTACCGATGCGTAGAGCGTTATACTTTTGGGCAAAGCTAGTCTTAACTTTTTAACTATACCACAACTAACTCTACTAAGTTGCTAGCGAATTCGGTTTTGTACGGTAATTACCACCACACAATACCAACTCCGCCGAACTCTCATCGCCAACACCAAACACAAAAATTAGCCGTCCTGACAATTGCATTGGTAGCACAAGCTAAGACGGCTTGTGAGATTGTATTTGTTTTATTTACCAAAATGCGTTTGATTTTTGAAAAACCCATAGAATACGGGCTGTTTTGAAGTTTTTTGATTAAGGGTAAAAGAATTTTACCGCTCTATTTAAATGTTATATACATTATCGCAAACATCTGAGGTCAGGCAATCTTATTGGAAAACTTTATATAAATTTAATATTGCCAACAGGAATATATCTGTGAGTTATGTAATTTTCTGGCTTAAGACGGTGGCGAGATGAAGAGATATAACTCAATTACCTCACCTAAATTCTATTTTTCGCAACCTTGCATTACTTAGTGTCTTGAAATACAGGAATTGTTGTAATCAGGAAGTGAAAGCTGCAAATGCCTTGTAATGAGCCAGAGCGATCGCAGGACACAATGTAAGTGTGAAATTGACATAGCACAAAGCTCAACTTAGTGTCCAGAGTCAGCTTTTAAATTTTGTGTAAAACATTTATAGCCAAGATGATAGTTTCTGTGGAAGAGTGGGTATCCTCATAACGGGAGGATGGCTAATCCTTAAGTAATTACCACAGCATCTACATAAAATATGGGTTCATCGGAAGATTATCTGATTGCTCGCAGCAAGCAGATTAAGCGGCGACAAAAAATTTTGACGTTAGTATCAATTGTGTCGTTTTTTGGTTCTACGGCATTTGCAGCGATTCCGGCGATACAAAAGGCTATTCAGCCTCAGTCACCAACAGTAGTTGCATCTCCAGATAATTCATTAGAAACACAGGCAAAAGGTTTTGAGTTGGTTTTACAACGAGAACCAGAGAACCCAGTGGCGCTGGAAGGGCTAGCAAATATACGAATACAGTTGAAGGATACTCAAGGTGCAATTCAGCCTTTGGAAAAGTTGGTGAAATTACGCCCTGAACGACAAGAGTACAAAGTGATGTTAGAGCAGCTGAAGAAAGAACAAGGCAAGAGCGATCGCTGAAGAATTACAACACTTGTTCTATAGGCAATTTAATCAAACAGTAATGGCTATGTTACAACCCCTAAAAGACTTAGAAATATTTTATCAACAAGATGATCCTTGGCAATATGAAAACACGCCTGATGATAAAAAAAGAAAAGAAATAATTTTAAGTGAAATTCCTAATAAAGATTATAAAAATGTTCTCGATATAGGTTGCGGGCATGGCTTTATTACAAGAGATCTGCCGGGAAAAAATATATTGGGAGTAGATATCTCATCTAATGCAATCATTCAAGCAAAAAAACATGAAACTACCAATCTTAAATTTATTCAATCTTCAATTTTTGATATTCCTAAAAAAACGTCAGTCAAGTTCGATTTAATCATTATAACTGGTGTCTTATACCCTCAATATATTGGTAGTTCGCACAATCTTATATATCTAATTATAGATCAACTAATAGTAGATAATGGTATTCTTATATGCTGCCATATTGATGATTGGTATAGAACTCGCTTCTCTTATTTAATGCTTGAATATTACTTATTTGAATACAGACAATACACTCAAAGATTGGAGATTTACGTAAAATGACTATTCTAATGTATCACAAAGTTTCTCTAGATAACCCGACGATGTGGTGGGTGTCTGTTGATGAATTTTACAGACAGATGCTCGAATTAAAATATAAAAACGTGGTTTATTTAGATGATTACAATCCAAATGACCCCAATCAAGTTGTAATTACATTTGATGGAATTTACAAAAATGTTTTAGATTATGCAGTACCTATATTAAGTAAATTCAACTATCCATTTGAATTATTTATATCCAGTGACTACATTGGCAAAGATAATTCATTTGACAAATCAGAACCATTAGCAAAATTTGTTACTTTGGAGGATTTGAAGTCTCTAATTGATATGAATGGTAGGTTACAATGGCATACCAAATCACATCCCGATTTGTCACAAGAGGAGGATATTTCAAAGATAATATGTGAATTAGAAATTCCTCTTGTTTTGAAAAATTTAGATCAAAAAGGATTTAATTGGTTTGCGTACCCTTATGGTAACTTTAATCAAATAGTACTCGAAGAAGTTAAAAAAAGATTTATAGGCGGATTATCTTGCGATCAAGGTAATGATACAGATGTTTATTGCTTGAATCGTATAACTGTAACTAACAGTACTATATTTAAAAAGGCTACCATAGCTGTTATCATAGCATCATATAACTATGGCCCCTTCCTGATTGAGGCAATAGAGTCAGTATTACGCCAGACAAGGATGCCTGATGAAATTTTAATTACGGACGATGCATCTGACGACAATACGTATGAAATAGCTAAATTTTATCAAGATAAATATCCCCGACTGATTAAAGTTAATAGAAATATTCATAATCTTGGAATAGTAAAACACTTTAACAAAGCTATTAGTTTAACAAATTCTGATTATGTTACTATTCTCGGTGCAGATAATCGATATCGTAGTGATTTTATTGAAAAAACTTCAGTAATACTTGACCAATGTCCTGATGTAGGAATAGCTTACTCAGATTTTGCTTTGTTTGGTTCAAGAGCTAAGTTAGTATATGATCGTTTTCCTAGCAACAGACATGGCTTGATCAAAGCAGAACATTTTTTCATAATCAACTTTCCTAACTTCGATGAAAATGCCAAGCAAGAATTATTAACCCAAGGAAACTTTATTCATGGCTCGTCCATGTTTAGGCGGCAGGCTTTTGATGAGGTAGGAGGATATATTGAATTATCAACTATACCTGAAGATTATAATCTTTTTGCACGAATTGTAAAAGCAGGATGGAATGCTAAACGAGTACCACTGCCCATTTTAGAGTATAGGCAACATTCAAAAACTCAAGCAAACATCCGCCTAACAACCTTTGCAGAATTGCAATTTTATAAGCAGCTTGCTAAAAATTTGCATGGAGAATTAGAACAGCTTAAGCTACGATTAAATCCCACTCAACAAAAATCTTTTGGCAAGACTGATCAGTCCGCAACAAACTTTAAATTTAATTTAACTGATATCAATCTGATCGTTTTCCCAGACTGGCAGCAACCGGAAGAGGTTTTGCATGAAGATTTAGCAATTCTTATTAAGAGCATTATTACTCATCCAGAAAAAAACCGAATTACATTGTTGCTCGATAACAATGGTATTTCTGAAGAAGATGCAAACCTTATAATATCAGATGTTGTTTTTAGTCTGCTTCAAGAAGAAGATTTTGATTTTACAGAAGAACCAGGAATTACATTAATTGGCAACCTCACTCATAGAGAGTGGAAATTGCTGCTCTCTCGGACTAACGCTAGAATTACATTAGAAAGAGAAAATAAATCAGTTATTGCAAAAACAATAGCTAACAAAATTCCTGTTTATGAGTTAGATACTATAGATAAAATCCATCTTGATCTTGAATGTAGTCTGAATTTTAACAGCAAAAATGCTGAGATTTTCAAAAATATAATTAATATTATAGAGCAATATAAAGGAGAAAAGTTTGAGACCTCAGTAATAGAATATTTGCGCCAAGGAAGAAAAGAAATAGCTAAATTATGGCTGTGTACAAAAGAAATTCTGCTTGAGAAATTATATTTAAGCAAAGTTGGTCAGTCCCATCAAGCACTGTTAAGAAGTGGTATTCATAAAGAAGCATTAACGGATGATGAACAGAGCTTTATGGCTGAGATATTAGCAAAAATTTCTTCAGGATTAAATGAACCAAAAGCCACTCAGTACCTCCTGGTAGGAATGCTATATCTCCATCCTCAGCAGTTATCATTATTCCGTGAAATTGCATTCATACCTAACTGGCTGCTAAATGACTATGTAAAATATCTATTTAATTCTCAGTCTTACTTCCAAGAATTTGGAGAAGCAGATAATTACTACTGCTATATGCAGGGTTGGATTGGTTACTTGTATTCATCTATATTGCATGAGCAGGATTCTGTTCTTTGGAATACTTTTGCAGAATATTTTGTGCAAAATATTAATTTTATACCTTTATATTTTAATGACAGTAATCTTAAAGATATCTATGTAAAACGTGCAAAAGTTATAGAGTATTTTCTAAAAGCCAACAAGTATGAATTAGATTATGAACTAACTGAGCGCTCAATTAACAGGAAAAAAATTCGGTTAGGTATATTGGCAACCCATTTTCTACCCTCATCTGAGACGTTTGCTACCCTTCCTGTTTATGAATATCTTAGCAGAGATTTTGAAGTTATATTGTACTCTCTAATAGAAACTGGTCATCTATTAGAGCAATATTGTCAAAGTTGTGCAAACTCTTTTAAACTGCTGCCGCAGGATTTAGCAGAACAAGTAAATTTCATTCGTGCTGACGACCTCGATATATTATTCATTGCTACTAATGTAACGGCGGTAACCAATCAAATCTGTCTCTTATCAATGCACAGATTAGCTAGGATACAAGTTACAAGTGGAGGATCGGTTGTCACAACTGGAATGCGGCACATTGATTATTACATCTCTGGTAAGTTAACAGATCCATCACCAACAGCACAAGAACATTATCAAGAAAAATTGGTAAAAATAGAAGGAACTGCTCATTGTTTTAGTTATGGTTATGAACAAGAAAAGGTAACTGTTGAAGTTGATAGAGTAAATTTAGGAATTGCTGAAGATACTGTAGTTTTTATCTCTGCTGCCAACTTTTTCAAAATTATTCCAGAACTAATTAATACATGGGCAAAAATTATTGCGAAAGTGCCAAATTCAGTTCTGGTACTTCTACCCTTTGGCCCGAATTGGTCTAATGCCTATCCAAAGAAAAATTTTGAAAATCACTTGAGTAAAGTATTTTTAAAATATGGGATATCAGCAGAACGATTGATAGTTTTAGATCCTCAACCAGTGCCAAATCGAGAAGAGGTGAAGGAATACTTCAAAATTGCCGATGTCTATCTAGATTCTTATCCATTTGCAGGTACAACTTCACTAATAGAACCGCTGCAAGTTAATCTACCAGTCATTACTAGACAAGGTAATAGTTTTCGTTCTGCAATGGGCGCTGCAATGTTACAAGCTCTAGATGTTCCTAGTTTAGTTGCAGATAGTGAAGATTCTTACATACAGCTAGCGATCGCACTTGGTACAGATCCTGAATTACGTCAACAAAAGAGCGTCCAAATTAAAGAAAAAATGCAGGGTAACCCTAGTTTTCTGGATAGTCGCTCATACTCAGCTAAAATAGGTAACCTATTCCAAGAGCTATTCAACAATTACCTTGCAGATACTTTAAATCAAAATTTGCGTCTAAGAGATATTAACCTAATTATTTTTCCCGATTGGAGCCAATCAGAAGAATTCATTGGTTTAGAATTAGAGCAAGTAATCAAAATTCTTGCTACTTATCCTGATAGCCGAAAAACTACCTTACTTATCGACACGGATAATATTGCAGTGGAGGATGCAGAAATATTTTTATCCAGTGTTGCTATGAATCTCTTGATGAATGAAGATTTAGATATAACTGAGGAATTAGAAATTTCTTTGCTGGATAAACTGGCAGATAATCAGTGGAAAGCTCTACTACCTAGTCTCACAGCTAGAATTGTTTTGGAATATGAGAATAAACAAGCATTGACACAAGTGCTTATTCAACAACTTTCTGTTTGGGAATTGGATAGCTTAATCAGTTCCAGCTTGGAAGTTGCACCTGTATAGTTATAAAAGTCTAATATTGATTCCACCTACTTGTGTGGACTTGAGCTATGAGCCAGAGATTTGAGTCTCTGGCATTTTTTTTGGTTAATGCAAAATAAAAAAGCACGCAAAAGCAAGCTTTTTATACAGCCCTATACTGGGTAGGCAAGTATATTCAATATCATTGTCCATCAAGATACCTCTACTACATCTGCTCGTAAGGCTTCTCCATCTCATGCGTAAATTGCTTTCAATTCCAAAGCGGTGCTGTTTGCCTTGACTATAGCAGCTTTCATGCTACTTGCTCTCTTAAAGTCTTATATTTACTCATTCGTACATCCCCGTCTACACATAGCATACAATGAGGTAAAGTACACCACAAATTTATATTATTCCCACCCAATTTATGAAAACCGTAACCATCCAATTACCGGAAACAGTATTTTCTTCACTTCGCAAAAATCCCGAAGAATTTGTGCAAGAAATGAGGATTGCAGCAGCAATTAAATGGTATGAATTAGGTAATATATCGCAAAATAAATCCGCCGAAATTGCTGGGTTAACTCGTGTAGAATTTATCAATGCTTTATCTCGTTATCGAGTTGATTTTATGCAATATACTACAGAAGAGTTGGCTGAGGAAATGGAGAATGTCCATTAATCGTATTATCATTAATTCTTCCCCTCTGATTGTTCTGTTTAAAAGTCAACAAGCACAATTGTTACCACAATTATTTACAGAAATTTTAGTACCTGAAGGTGTATTTCAAGAAGTCACCAAAGGAGGAGAAGATGATAATGCGTCAAGACAATTACCTACCGTTTCTTGGATACAACGAGTAGAAATTGATAGCATAGCGCCTGAAGTAGCAGCTTGGGATTTAGGAACAGGAGAATCACAAGTATTAAGTTTAGCTTTGAAAAACTTAGATTGTGCCGCTATTGTCGACGATAGAGCAGCGCGGCGTTGTGGTCAATCATTAAGTATTATTACTATAGGTACAGGAGGTTTACTAATACTAGCAAAAAGACGCGGACTAATTCCTAGCATATCTCCAGGAATTCAGGCTTTACGCGATGCTGGTTTATGGCTATCAGATACTATAGTCAATATGCTTAAACACCAAGCTGGTGAGTAATAATCGACCTCAACATTGCAAGTTGAGGTAGTTCATCGATCAATATATCTCTGCCACATTTGCTGATAAGCTTTCTCCATCTCAAGAGTAAACTGTTTGGCATTCCATAGCGGTGCTGTGTACCTTGATTGACGCAACTTCCAAGAAATTTGCTGTCGCAATTTCTCATCCTTACCCAAGCACACGCCCCACTCTACGTACTCATCTTCACTCCAAGCAATACCTTCTGTTACACCTACATTCATCATCATGCTGTAGCTGTTTCGGGCTGCAAATTGCTGTCCAACTCTTGTTACCATCGGTATACCCATCCAAAGGGTTTCTAATGTTGTCGTCGCTCCATTGTAGGGATAAGTATCAAGAACAACATCTGCAAGCCCCAAGTTAGCACGGTGAATCGCTTCAGAAGGAGCATTAGGTAAAAATCGTAGTTGAGAAAAATCAACACCTTCTTCTTCTGCAATACGCTCAAAAAATTCTTTGGATGATTCTGGATCAGCATCACCTTTAATTAAAAGATAACTATTGGGTACTTCTTTGATAATTTTCAATTGTAATTGCAGGTGTTCCTGATGCCTTTTATACCCCTTTTGAGTCATAAAATAAACTATGGCATCACTAGGAATATCTAAGTTTTCCCGTCGTAAATTAGGTACATCCACCTCAAAACCATCAACAGCTATATAAGTTTGAGGTAATCTCCAAATTGTTTCACTGTAATAATCCTGTGCTGATTCAGGTAATACATAAGGATCAGCAATAAAGTAGTCAATTGATGGCAATCCTGAAGCATCCCAACCCAGCCAAGTTACTTGTATAGGGGCTGATTTAATTGACATCAACTGACAAGAGTGATCTAAAGTAATACTATCTAAATCTACCAGAATATCAATTTCATCTTTCTGGATTTCATCCCATATATTATAGTCACGAATCCCAAATTTATGAAATTTATATGATGTGTCAATAAAATTATTTTTTGTAAATTGTTCTACGACATCTGCATCATATAAAAAATAACTATGTATTTTAAATTTTTCGGGATTATGATTTCTAAACAACCATCGGCATAACCACCCTACAGAATGTCTCTTTAAGCAATGAGAAATATAGCCTATATTAAGAGCTTTTTTGTCTTTATTTATACTCTGTTTGCGAAATTGCAATAACTTATTCTGCCGTTCTGCAACTTCTAAATGATTTTGAATAACATTAGCTTGGCATAAACTAGAAATATCATTTTGAAGTTTGCGGTGTTTTTCAGGATTGTCATAAATATATGGCAAGAAAAAGCCTGAAGTAAAAAGTCGCGCAGTGATAACTATATCAAGATTATTAGGTTTTTCTTGAATAAGTTGTTTGGCAAGCAATACTTGCTGATCTAATACAGAACATACCTCCTCCCAATAACTACCCGCTGTCATTAAACCTCTAAGAACTAAGGCATTGATACAAATTTTTTCAGCTAATGTATTAACTATTTCATAACATTTTTTGGCTGTTTCGATACCTTGTGTATATTTTTGGCAATTTTGGTAAAAATTAGCTAATGTTACGAGAATTTCTCGTTGTTCTATTACCCTGTCTACAGGAACTAGTTGCCAACAGATTTCCGCAAACTTTGATGCTAATTCTGGCATTTTTTGAAACATAGCAATTGCTATGCTTTCTACCATTACTGTTTCAATAATAGTTACAGTTTTAGGGAAATACTTAATACTAGTTTCAACGAAAGTGAATACTAATGGTTCGTTGGTTGCGTAAATTAAAATATTTTTTACAATATTCAATAATAAGTCTGTGTCATAGGAAATTGTTTCTATAGCTAATAAATTGATTATTGATTCTAATAAATCATGAATATCTTCATTAGAATCGTGCAAGTTGAGTAAGATTTCAACAATGTGCAGTAAATTATTGATATCTTCAGGGACAATTTCTCTGATATGCTGACGAATTGCCAAAGCGATTCGATAGTCTTCAATAGTTATCCGACGTTCAGCTTCCGTTTCTAAAACTTTTACTAGCTCTGCCGTGTATACTTCTCCTTCATCTTCTGATAAGGCCATCAACCAAGTCATTTGTGCCTCAGTTTCTTGCCCTTGCAGCAGCAACATTAGTCCTAAATTCCAGTAATATGACTTAATATCTGGCTCACTTTCAATTGCCTGCTCATAAAGAGTAGCGGCTGCACTGTAGTTTTCTGCTATTAAATATTGTTCTGCTTGTTGTTGCCAATCATGGCTATTAAGAAAAGATTGTTTTAATACCATATTATTACGTTTCTACTATCCAAAATTATTGAACTGTTAGATTATAATTGAAAATTTTTAAATTTACAGGGTGCGTTAACAACGCACCCTGTAAATTGATCAACTATTTTAACTGTGTTACGTTACTACGTCTAAATCTAATAAAAATTTTAAACTTTTATTTTTACTGATAGTCTTAGTATCTCTAAAAATAATCATATTTAAAACTTTTAAGAGTTAAGAACATCACCTCATAAGGTGGCATTCTTAACTCCTTTGAATTTGCTAGATTTTCTACAAGTATGAGTTATTTATTAACTCTTACTTAATGAATTTTGCGGCACTGGTGCAGCTGGTTACGTCAGTCAAACCAGAACCACTCACTCCTACATTGTTAGCTTCACACAGGAAAGCGATACTAGTTAACTCTGAGTTAGCCCCCACAGCTTTTAAATAAACCCTACCACCATAATTTCTCAAGCCAGTGATATTATCATTCAAATCTGAATAGCTTGTAGCGTAAGCAAGAACAGTACCTGCTGCCGCAGTTGCAGCTGTGCCGTATTTATAGTTAGAAGTTGCAGTACTAACACCAATTCCTAAGTCATCAACTGAACTTGTAAAGCTGGAATTTTCTGTGTAGAAAGCTTGTTGACCTCTGTTCATAGAACCAACATAGGTTTTAGCTTCAGATTGTTTTGCTTTATTAGCTTGGTTCAAGAAAGAAGGTAGTGCAATAGCTGACAAAATACCAATGATGATAATTACTACCAACAATTCAATAAGTGTAAAACCTTCGTTTTCTTTCTTTTTGCCGAGAATGTGTTGGATGAATTTAGCTTTTAGTTCGGTTTTCATAAGTGTTTTCCCTGCCGTGGGGTGGGTTGTTTGTTCTATAAATAACTTACCCACCTCGGATCAGTTTCATATCACTTGTAGTAAAAATATTTTTCAGATTAGGGTTTTATCGCCGGGTGGACGTGATGGAGTGCCAAAATCTAGAATCCTCGCATTTAAAAATGCCATACACATATAGGACTTACCCATTCACAATGAAAAACAAGGCTTTGCGATCGCGTAGCGTGTCCGTAAAGCCCTTCGGGCATAGCTTCGCTTACCGCGCAGCGTGCCCGAAGGGCTTAGGACTTATGCTTTCCTACGGTCGCAATGACGAAACTACGTTATTGGTACGTAAGCTCTGGCATAAATAAGCCCCTGGCTGGAACCAAGGGCTAGATTCTTAATTTCGATTATGGGAGTATCAATCAAATTCAGGTGGCCATAGTTCTGATATTGCCAGTTCCCAACTTGGCAGCAAATCTGGTAACGTGAGTGTGTCTCCATTCTGCAATACAACTGGAGCTTGGTTTAGTCGGTAAACCGTTACTGTCAAGATGTCAGGATCAATCAGTATCCCGACTGTAGACCCAAGTTTTAGGAATAGCTGAATCTTCTCTTCCAGCGGTTGAATTTTGTCTGTTTTGGATTTGATCTCAACCATCAAGTCTGGAACTAACTCTACAAAGTCGCGCTTGGTTTTCTTTAATCTGTCAGCCCGCACAAAAGACACGTCAGGCGCACGCAGGTTTTTTTTTTCAGAATCTTCTTCTATCTGAGGCAAAATAAACCCAGCGCTAGAACCAGTTACACGCCCTAGCTTGCGCGACATTACCCAAATATTTAAAAACGTAATTAGACGACCGCCAATTTCCTCTGACTCGTAATCTGATGGCCCCATAAGTATAATGTTTCCTTCTACCAGCTCCATCTGCCATTCTGGATGCTCGGTTTGTAATTGTTCTAAATCTGTAATGGTGAAAGACATAAGATTACAGAAAATACTCTTATACATATCATAGGTACTGTTCGCACAACAATTGGCTAGCTGCGTAGACGCGGAGCGGTGAGCCAGTCCGGTGGTGAGGCAGTCCGGTCTTGGGGGTTTCCCCCAGGAGGAACTGCCGAAAGGGTTCCCCGGCATAAAGGAACTGGCGTTCGCGCAGCGTATCCGTAGGATTTACCCGTAGGGCTTGTCATAGACATCGCCAATAATATCTCCAATTTTTCCCATTTGCGATCGCCCACACTACTAGTAAAGCCAATTGCAGTTTTTATGGCAGATTCAGCGTAGTTGTTGTGAATTTTTATATTACGCACATAATGCAATAAATAACACTTTTGTATCTATTTTAAATAGCTTACCCTACGAAAGCTACAATGTATTGTATCTAACCAAAAACGACTGTTTAGTTTGCCATTAATAGCATCAATGAAAACAGATGTCATTTTTTATGAATTTATTAAAGAACTACCACAGTTATTTTTTGAACTTATTGGAAAACCTAATACTAATCCCAATATCTACACATTTACCGCACCTGAAATCAAACAACAGTCATTTCGTTTAGATGGTTTATTTTCTACTATCGAGGGATTTGAAAATGAACCTTTATACTTTGTAGAATTACAAACTTACAAAGATGAAGAATTTTATGAACGTCTTTTTGGTGAAATTTTTGTTTACTTCCGTCAATATAAACCAGCCAACTCCGACTGGTATGCAATTGTTATCTACGACAAACGCATTCATGAAATCCCACCTCACCCTCGCTACCGGGTTTTAATAGAACAACATCTGCGCTGCATTTATTTGAATGAACTTTCTGTTGGATCTGAATATTCATTAGGTATAGGAATTGCCAAACTATTTATAGAATCGCCTACAAAAGCTACTTCCCTAGCCCAACAGCTAATTAATCAGGCAAGAGAAAATTTACCTGATGAAACTCTTCAAAAGAAAGTGCTAGCATTTATCCAAGCCATTGTATTTTACAAATTTCCCAATCTTGCTGTAGAGGAAATTGAAGCCATGCTTAATTTAGATGAATTCAGAAATACTCGATTATACGAAAGTATACTGGCAAAAACCGAACAAGAAACAAAATTGAAATTAGTACCAAAATGCCTTGAAAGAGGTATGAGTATTCAAGAAATAGCAGAATTTTTAGAAGTAGATGCTGAAACTATTAGGAAATATCTGCAAGAACAGTCTTAGCAATTAAGAGGATGTTTTGCAAGGTATTGAGCGCATAGTGCCGTAGGCGTTTTCCTATCGCTTACCATCTGGCGTAGCCAATCACGATTTGCTATGCTATATTAAGCGTAGTCGTTATGAGTTTGTATAACTGTTATGACCAACCCGACAGTAGAAAACTTGGTAATCATCGGTTCTGGGCCAGCAGGATACACAGCGGCCATATATGCAGGACGAGCTAACTTGAAACCTGTTGTATTTGAAGGTTTCCAAGCTGGGGGATTACCTGGCGGACAACTTATGACAACGACGGAAGTAGAGAACTTTCCTGGGTTTCCTCAAGGTATTACTGGGCCGGAACTGATGGATCGGATGAAGGTGCAAGCAGAACGCTGGGGTGCTGAGTTATATACAGAAGATGTGATATCAGTTGATTTAAGCCAGCGTCCTTTTACCATCCGTTCAGAAGAAAGAGAAGTTAAAGCTAACAGCATCGTCATCGCTACTGGTGCAACAGCAAGGCGTTTAGGTTTACCCAATGAACATGAATTTTGGAGCCGGGGT
Source organism: Mojavia sp. (assembly GCF_059505145.1). Taxonomy (NCBI): domain Bacteria; kingdom Bacillati; phylum Cyanobacteriota; class Cyanophyceae; order Nostocales; family Nostocaceae; genus Mojavia; species Mojavia sp. The sequence goes on along the minus strand of NZ_JCACKA010000074.1, from coordinate 339,893 downwards.
ATCTCTGCTTGTGCAATTTGCGATGGTGCGACACCAATTTTCCACGGTGCGGAATTGGCTGTGATTGGTGCTGGAGACTCGGCGGCGGAAGAGTCGATTTACCTGACTAAGTACGGTTCTAAGGTGAATCTGCTGGTGCGTTCTGATAAGATGCGGGCTTCTAAAGCCATGCAAGACCGTGTTTTAAGTAACCCGAAAATCCAGGTACATTGGAACACAGAAGCCGTGGATATTTTTGGTAACGGTCACATGGACGGGGTGAAAATCCGTAATACCAAAACTGGCGAAGTGAGCCAAATACACGCTAAGGGCTTATTCTACGCTATCGGTCACACTCCCAATACTTCTTTATTCAAAGGGCAATTGGAACTAGATGATGTAGGCTATGTTGTCACCAAGCACGGTTCTGTAGAAACCAGTGTAGAAGGTGTTTTTGCGGCTGGTGACGTGCAAGATCATGAGTTTCGTCAGGCAATTACGGCTGCTGGTACTGGTTGTATGGCGGCGATGCTGGCAGAACGCTGGTTGTCTTTTAATGGTTTAATTCAAGAGTTCCATCAAAAGCCAGAAACAGCAGATAATGAATTAGAACATCAGCCAGTAGCGAAGAAGACTGAAGCCGAGCAAGAAGCAGAATTTAACTTGAATGCAACGCGCCATGAAGGTGGTTATGCTTTACGGAAGCTCTTTCATGAAAGCGATCGCATACTCTTAGTTAAATACGTCGCTCCCGGTTGCGGCCCTTGTCATACTCTAAAGCCAATATTAAATAAAGTAGTCGATGAATTTGATGGCAAAATCCACTTTGTAGAAATTGACATCGACAAAGATAGAGATATTGCCGAAAATGCAGGTGTGACAGGAACACCAACAGTTCAATTATTCAAGGATAAGGAACTGTTGAAAGAAGTTAAAGGCGTGAAGCAAAAGAGTGAGTATCGGCAGTTGATTGAAAGTAATCTTTGAGCGATTGGGGACTGGGGACTGGGGACTGGGGAATGGGGACTGGGGACTGGGGACTGGGGACTGGGCAATTTACCTAATATCCAATACCTGATACTCAATACCAAATACCCAATACCCGATACCCGATACCCGATACCTAATACCCAATACCCAATACCCGATCATCAATCTCCTAATCGAGTACCGTACTCTTCTTTACCTTGTTGCTGGGAACGAATGAAACGGCAGTAACCATTAAGACCTTTTTCAATCTGGTCTTTAAGCTGGCTAACCCAGTTTAATTGTTCTGTATTGCAATACCCCAAGCTCTCAGCAATAATGAAAGCGCTTTTGGTTTCAGCTAATGAACCGCGAGCAATGTACATGAAACGCAATCTATCTAAATAATGATAACGTCCATAGCCCTCAGCTATGTTAAGTAATACACTGCAAGCTGCTCTTCGTAATTGATCGCTTAAATTGTAACGTTCACAATCTGGCAAACTATCTGCTAGTCGATAAGCGGCTTTTAGCAGCTTGAGGCTATCGTGATAGAAGTCTAAAGACTCAAAGCCCTTATCTCCCATATCATCCCAATCTAAAGTCCCTCAATTTTATGAGAGATTTTTGCCAAGTCCCCAATCCCTAGTCCCCAATCCCTAGTCCCCAATCGCTACTCTGATATGTAAAATGGTCAGCGTATCTTGCTCAATGCAGGCGATCGCTCATGACCATGACAAAACGGCAATTGCCGTCATTTTTACGCTTTCCTAAAAATCCCAATCTTTCCCAGCGATTAATGCTGATAGGGTTAGCCATTACTCTATTTTTTCTATTCTTGGCATTCTTTGCTCCCGTATTTCAAGCTTGGGGATGGCTGCAAAATCCCAAAGATTTCCTAACTAACCCCATTCAAGAGCCACCTTCAGGCAAATATTGGTTTGGTACTAGCCGCCTGGGCTATGATGTATTCTCTCGTACACTGTTTGGCGCTCAAGCTGCGTTGCAAGTGGTAATTTTAGCAACAGCGTTGAGTATGGTAATAGGTGTACCTTTGGGTATGGTCAGCGGCTATCTAGGCGGTAGATTAGATAAGGTTTTGCTGTTTCTCATGGATAGCATTTATACCCTACCTGGTCTGCTGCTTTCAGTAACCCTGGCTTTTGTTGTGGGGCGTGGGATATTAAATGCAGCGATCGCCATCAGCATTGCTTACATTCCTCAATATTACCGGGTTGTTCGCAACCACACTGTGAGCGTTAAAACTGAAGTTTTCATAGAAGCTGCTCAAGCAATGGGCGCTTCAACCTGGATTGTGCTTTCTCGCTATCTATTTTTCAACGTCATTCAAAGCGTACCCGTACTATTCACTCTTAACGCCGCCGATGCAATTTTGGTATTAGGCGGTTTGGGCTTTTTGGGGCTAGGACTTCCGGAAGAAGTGCCAGAATGGGGACATGATTTAAGACAAGCTTTAGAAGCATTACCTACCGGTATTTGGTGGACTACACTTTTTCCGGGTTTAGCGATGACATTCATGGTGGTAGGGTTATCACTACTAGGTGAGGGGTTAAACGAATTTGTCAATCCTCGTTTACGGAGACAAAATAGTATCCGGAAATAATTGCTCAACAGTGAACAGTAATCAGTACACGTGTTGAGCATTGATAACTGGGGACTGGGGGACACGGGGACAAGGATCGCTCGTGAATGGTTGATAACTAATAACTAAACTTTTGTATTTGTTACTGAGAGATTTGTGTGAAAGACAATATAACTTTAATTGCTGCCGCTGCTGGCGGGTTCATGCTTTCTGTAGCTTTAGCTGGTATCTTACGGGGAACGCCAGTCACAGCTTGGCAGGGGCAATCGAGTACTCGTCTAGCAAACGTTACTGATTTACAAATTACGGCTAAGAAACCAGAAAGTTCGGAATTTTTTCGCGCCAAAACGCAAAAAAGCTAATATGCTTTTTTAAAGTGATTGAGTATAGGGTATTAGGTATTGGGGATTGGGTATTGGGTACTAGGTAAATTGCCCAATCCCTAGTCCCCAGTCCCCAGTCTCTAATATCCAGTACCCAACCCCCGCTTTGGTGTAAAGATTTGAAAGTGGTGAATTCTGAAGTAATTGGTATTGATTTGGGTGGAACAGCGATTAAGCTGGGACGGTTTGGACAAGATGGCACTTGCTTGCAATCTTTAACCGTGCCTACTCCCCAACCAGCGACACCAGAAGCTGTGCTGGCGGTGATGGTGGATGCGATCGCGCAAATTAATTCGGATCAAACTGTTGCCATCGGTGTCGGGACTCCTGGCCCTGCTGATGCTACAGGACGCATTGCTAAAATCGCCATCAACCTCCCAGGTTGGTGTGATGTACCTTTGGCAGATTGGTTGGAAGTTAAAACTGGCAAACCAACGATTCTGGGTAACGATGCAAACTGTGCAGGCTTGGGCGAAGCTTGGTTGGGTGCTGGTCGCCGCTTTCAAAATTTTATTATGCTGACTTTGGGAACTGGGGTAGGCGGTGCGATTATCCTAGATGGCAAATTGTTTATCGGACATCAAGGTGCAGGTGGAGAATTGGGTTTAATCAGCTTCAACCCTGATGGCCCCATGTGTAATAGTGGCAATCACGGCTCTTTGGAGCAATATACTTCACTCAAAGCGATTCGTCGTCGCACTGGCAAAGAACCGTTTGAATTGGGCGTTCTTGCTGAAGCAGCAGATGCCGATGCTTTGAATTTTTGGCAAGAATATGGTAGAGATTTGGGTATTGGCTTGACGAGTTTGATTTACGTTTTAACGCCAGAAGCGATCGTCATTGGTGGCGGAGTGAGTGCCAGCTTCAAGTTTTTCTTACCAGCAATGAAGGCAGAAATTGAGAAGCGAGTTATGGCTACATCTCGTGTAGGTTTGCAAATTATACCCGCAGAATTAGGCAATGCTGCGGGAATGTTGGGTGCAGCGAAGTTGGCATGGCAACAGCATTCAAGATTTTGAATTGCAGATTGGGGGCTGGGGATTAGGGACTAGGGACTAGGAAAGAATGCAGTAGGGGGAACTCTAGCCATTTCTTCTCATCTGCCCCTTCTCCCCAATGCCCAATGCCCAGTGCCCAATTCAAGACCAAGAATAACCTGTTATCTTGTGAACAAATTGCAAGACTTTTTGATAAGATTCTGGATTATTTATTGGATTAATAATAATAGGGATAGTACCATCAGGCAACCAAAAAGTTATCCTGCCGTTAGATTCTTGGCAAAAAGAACTGATGCAATGAAGGTTAATTACATATTCATTGTTTTCATAAAGTATTTTTACCCAGTAAGCATTTTCTAGCTCTAACCCTGTAACGCTTTCTAGATATTTTAAAATTTTTTGATAGTCTTGGGGATTACTTTGTGGGCTAATCACAATAGGAATGGCAGAATCGGGCAACCAAAAGGTAACCCTGCCGTTTTGTTCATAACAAAAAGCATTAATACGGTCAAAATTAACGACATATTGTTTCCTCTCGTAAAGGATTTTCACCCAGTACGCCACAAAATCTCCTCAAGCCCCTATTGAGTGTCGCTGTCACTTTAGCAAAATTCACAATTTAAAACGCAAAAAACCTGCTTTTAATTGTGAATTTTAATTAACTTCTGCCAGCGTACCTAATATTGCCGCACCAGAGCTGGGGTGGAACGAGCGATCGCGGCTTGGATAAATCCTTTAAATAAAGGATGAGGATTGCTAGGGCGCGATTGAAACTCTGGGTGAAATTGGCAAGCAAGAAAGAATGGATGCTTTGGTAATTCCACAATTTCGACTAAGCGTCCATCGGGAGAAGTGCCACTGATCAGGTAACCTGATTCTAATAAAAGTTGGCGGTAGTTATTGTTAAACTCGTATCGATGCCGATGCCGCTCATAAATCACATCTTCTTGATAGAGCTTAGATGCTAAAGAATTGGGGAGAATATGGCAAGGATAAAGCCCTAAACGCATTGTGCCACCTAAATCGACCACATCCTGCTGTTCTGGTAACAGGTTAATTACTGGATCGCTGGTCTCAGGGTCAAACTCGGCACTGTTGGCATCCTTTAATCCTTCTATGTGCCTTGCCCATTCAATTACAGCACATTGCATTCCCAAGCACAAACCTAAGAAGGGGATTTGGCGATCGCGGGCATATTTAATCGCGGCAATTTTACCATCTACTCCCCGGATGCCGAAACCTCCTGGTACAACTACACCATCAACTCCTTCCAAATGGTGTTCGGCTGGATCATTTTCTAAGGCTTCTGAGTTTACCCAACGCAAGCGCAGTTTGCCATAAGTAGAGATGGCTGCATGTTGCAACGCTTCTACTACTGATATATAGGCATCACCTAAGCGCACGTATTTACCTACAATCGCAATTTCTACGTCGTATCTGGGGCTGTGTAAATGCTGCACTAAGCTTTGCCACTGCACGAGATCTGGTTGGCGTTGTTCCATTTGCAGCAAGTCCAACACTTGCTGCGCCATTCCTTCCCGTTCTAACATCAGTGGCACTTCATAAATACTTTTGGCATCTTGGGAGGTGATGACACATTCTTCGGCCACGTCGCAAAATTCTGATAATTTTCGTTTTAACCCAATAGGTAAAGGGCGATCGCAGCGGCAAACTAAAATATCTGGTTGAATGCCAATCGATCTCAGTTCCTTCACCGAATGTTGTGTGGGCTTAGTTTTCATTTCACCGGCAGAAGCAATCCACGGTAGTAGGGTGACGTGGGTATACAGGACGTTTTGTCGTCCTACTTCCTTGCGAAATTGGCGAATTGCTTCCAAAAATGGCAGTGATTCGATATCTCCTACTGTGCCACCTATTTCTGTAATCACCACATCGGGATTTGTATTTTTAGCGACTTTTAAAATCCGCTCTTTAATCTCATTAGTGATGTGAGGTATCACTTGCACAGTGCCGCCATTATAATCGCCGCGACGCTCTTTATTAATTACAGATTGGTAAATCGAGCCAGTGGTAACGCTGTTTAGCCGCGACATGGAAGTATCGGTGAAGCGTTCATAATGCCCTAAGTCCAAATCTGTTTCTGCACCATCCTCGGTAACAAAAACTTCTCCATGTTGAAACGGACTCATTGTCCCTGGATCAACATTAAGATAAGGGTCGAGTTTCAGAATCGACACAGAATAATTGCGCGACTTGAGCAAACGCCCTAGACTTGCTGCTACAATGCCTTTGCCGATACTGGAAACTACGCCCCCAGTTACAAAAATAAACTTAGTCATACTAATTTAAATTGCTAGCAACTTCTAAAAATACATCCCGTCATTGTGCCACAGCACGTTGTGAAATCTTAGTGTAATCACGTTGTGAAAAAACTTTTAGGATTAGTAATATTAAGCTGTATTGTCACCTCCTCAGTAGCCTTGGCAGAGTCATCTTTTGTAGTTGTTTTTCCTCGAACAAACTACCAGACAAGTGCGGAAAAAATCTTCTTTCTTGGTACTGCACCATTAGACGGTCAAGTGTTAATTAATGGTAAGCCAGTTACCCGCAGTCAGGCTGGTCATTTTTCTCCAAGTTTACCCTTGCAATTGGGCGATAATCTTTTTACTGTGCGTCACCAGAATCAAGAAATAAAGATTAAGGTGATAAGGCTTACTACTCAGCCAGAGATACCACAAGGTTTAGCCTTTGCCAAAGATTCTCTTCGTCCAGCAACTGACATTGCTAGACTCCCAGGGGAGTTAATTTGTTTTAGCGCGATCGCACCCTCTAATGCCAGCGTTTCTGTTAATCTGGCTAATCAAATTGTTGTGCTTTCGCCCCAGCCTACTCAGGCAAAACTACCAAATAATTTGGCAGCTCTGACAGGACGAAACCAACCTGCTAACCAGTCTACCGTAGGAAGGTATGAGGGTTGTACTGTAGTACAACAGCCTAGCTCCTTTAATTACGGTAACAATATAATCTCCGGTGCTATTACTCCAGATTCCGGGAAAAATTTCGATTTGGGTAAACCAGAATTTCGATTGACACTTAATGGTAAGACAATTACTCAACCAGGAAGTGGCAATCTTCAAATCCTCTCACCCGCACAATTACCAGTTGTTGAAGTAACGGCAGACTCAGGCGTTGCTCGCACTGGCCCTGGTACCGACTATTCTAGACTCACACCACTGCCCAAAGGAACACGAGCAACAGTTACGGGTAAAGAAGGTGAATGGTTACGCCTGGATTATGGGGCTTGGATTAACAATAAGGAAACCCAAGTTTTACAAGGCGCTATCCCACCACGGACAAAAATTCGCAGTGTCGGATATCGTCAACTACCTAATGCTACAGAGATTATTTTCCCTTTAGAAGTTCCCGTTCCTGTAAGTGTGCAACAAGGTAATCGCACTTTTACCATCACTCTACACAACACCACCGCCCAAACAGATATTGTTCGTACAGACGACAGCCCGCTAATTTCTCGCTTAGATTGGCAACAGGTAGCTCCCGGACAAGTACAGTACACCTTTAATCTGAAAAAATCTCAACAGTGGGGATATAAGATGAATTACGAGGGTACGAGCTTAGTTTTGGCTTTGCGTCATCCGCCTGTAATCGGACACAGAAAACAAAAGCCTTTAGGTGGTATTAAAATTTTACTAGATCCAGGGCATGGAGGTAAAGAATCAGGTGCAAGTGGCCCAACTGGATATCTAGAAAAAGATGTGAACTTGGTAGTATCCAAGCTGCTGCGCGCTGAGTTGGTGAAGCGTGGCGCGACTGTGGTATTAACGCGGGAAGATGACAAGGATCTATCTTTAGCAGAACGTCAAGCAATTATTAGTCAAGAAGAACCCGCGATCGCTCTTTCTATTCATCATAACTCTTTACCTGATGATGGCGATGCCCAAAAAACTAAGGGATTCTCAGCTTTTTGGTATCACCCCCAGGCTCACGACCTATCAGTTTTTCTGCATAATTACATAGTTAAAAAGCTCAATAGACCTTCCTATGGTGTGTTGTGGGATAACTTGGCACTGACACGTCCTGCTGCTGCACCCTCGGTGTTACTGGAATTAGGTTTTATGAGTAACCCTGATGAATTTGAATGGATAGTAAATCCAGAGGAACAGAAAAAGATGGCAAAGACCCTAGCTGAAGGAATTACTGAGTGGTTCAAAAGCGTGAAATAGAGATTCCTGTTTTTAGTAAGAAGTAAAAACTGGTAGTTTTGAAATCTAAAGTTTTAGGTAAAGGTGGCGATGCCTGCGGCGGGCTGCGCCTACGCCGATTTCATGCAAAATTTATTGATGGTATATTGCACTTCCCCGGTTTAGTAACAGAACATTAAATGTGCATAACTATGACAAGACTATAATTAAAAAATCATCAAGTTTGGCAAGATTTAACTGCAATATTAGAAACTTTAGATGCCGATGCTCTTATTAAAGAACATCTGGAATTATGTGATTATAAAATATGCGGGTATTGGGATGAACAAGATAAATATTATGAAAAAATTACTTTACCTCGTACACTAAAAGCCGAATTAGTTAGCAGTTCTATTGGCATTACCCACAAAGAACGCTTTATCCAACTAAAGTTTGTCCTGATAGCTGATGCTATTGATAGTATACAAACTGCAAGCAATAAATCTCAAAAAGTGGCTGAATTGGTTCTTGTTTAAAATGAAAATTTAGAATTTGTTGATGAAAATTGGCTTTTAGATATCGATTATTCAATTCTTGAGATACAAAGTACCAACCTTGGATAATTATTGAACAGAAAGACATTGCAGTCTTGACTTTTATCTGGCTATTGTTATTGTGGTTTGATGATATCACTACTCAATAATTTCCTCATACTGATTAGGATCTTCTTCTGGACGCTGTTTCATTTGTGCAAAAACATCCTCTAGAGATTTTTTGTCTAGCCACTGATGACGTTCCTTCGTGTAGTCACCTTGACCTGGACTGAAATGTTGAATAAATCTTATTGCATCGACAACCCCCAAGGAATCAACTAATGCTTGATAACCTTGTCTGATTATTTCCTGCTGTGTTCTAGTCATTATTTTGTTCCTCTATTTGTATAACTTCTACTAGCCATTGCATAGGATTATTAATTTTTACGTTAATCAATTGAGGGTTTCTCTGGGCTTTTTTGAGGAGTCTATCGTCTGTCGTGAGGAAAATGTCGGCTTGGCTTCTTTCAGCGCTTGCGATATGAGTGGCATCATAGTTAGAAAATCCCAGGCTTTGGAGTTCTGCCGATCGCTTTTCGATGAGTTGGCTGCTGATGACTTTGATTTTAGCGATCGCGAGTATTTTTTTGACATTCTTGAGTCTTTCTAGATCGGGAGTTTGGTCTAATTCTGCATCCAAAGCAGCGCTTGCGATCAGTCTCCAGATTCCTGAGTAGCATTGGCTAAGAATTGTCAGGATTGCTTGTGTTTACAGTGCAATCCGGGATTGTGTTTGATCGTCAAACGGACGATTGAGGCAACAAGCATCTAGATAAATTCTATATTTATAGGACTTACGCATTCATTAGAAATAAGCTAATTGCTTGAAAATCGCCCGTGCAATATTGGCATAGTAAATAACCCCCACGCCAAACCCGTAATTAACCCAAAGGGCGTGACAATATAGTTATTAAAACTCCATAAACCGAAAACCTGTGCTGCTAATTCCAACGGATAAGCCATCATTAATACACTAGCTAAAGCTGCACCATTCCAACCATATTGGCTCAACCAATAAAAACCTTTACCATCGGTCACAGCATATAGTAGGCGGGTAATAAATAAACCTGTAACAGTGCCATAGCAACGCATACATACAGCCATCATAAATGGGGGTGCTAAATCTAAGCCCATATCTGGTTGCGGACATACATGATTGCCCATGAAATAAATGATGTTCGCAATACTCCCAAGTAACCATACCCCAGACGCAGCAAGAAAGGGAGCAGCTAGCGGGCCAATCACCATACCCGCCAGCATAAAATCAGCGATTGCACTGACCCAATTAACCTGCAACTCTCTTCTGAAAGCTACTCTCATCATTCCCTTTCTCTGCGCCTCTGCGCCTCTGCGTGATACCTTTCTTAACCTACCACTGCCCGATAAGGACTTGTCAACTTATCCAGTTGCTGTGTCAACAGACTGAGGAACAATCCCACATCTGTAACCACACCTACCGATTCTATCGAACCGCGATCGCTTAACTTAGTAACCACAGCTGGATTAATATCCACACACACCATTTTCACACCAGCCGGGGTCATATTCCCTACGCCAATCGAGTGCAGCATTGATGAAAGCATCAAAATCATCTCCGCACCTTCTAAAAGTTGGGCGTATTCTTGCTGTGCTTTGATTAAATCCATTTGGGTATCAGGCAAAGGCCCATCATCCCGAATCGAACCGGCAAGAACAAAAGGTACGTAATTGCGGACGCACTCATACATAACGCCACTCTTAATCAGCCCAGCTTCCACTGCTTTGGCAATACTTCCATAACGGCGGATAGTATTAATTACCTTCAGGTGATGGCGGTGTCCACCACGAACAGCAACACCCCGTTTCATGTCTACACCGAGGGATGTTCCCATCATATTTTGCTCGATGTCGTGGACAGCGATCGCATTCCCGCCCAAAAGCGCCTGTACGTATCCTTCTCGAATTAGCCGTGATAGATGTTCGCCGCCGCCTGTGTGAATTACTACAGGCCCCGCTGTGACAACTACTTTACCGCCTGCATCTCGGATTTTACGCAATTCCCAAGCTACTTGTTCCACAACTAATTCCACACGCCGTTCGCTGGAAACACCTGCGGACATAAAGCTAAATTCTTGGGCGTTGCGTTGTTCGCGCGATTCTGTTTTCCGAATCGTGCGGATACCTAGTACGTCTACTATTACCTGTTCGCCTACTACTAAATCCCGTAAGATTTTACACTTAGCTACTAAGCCTTGAGGTGTTTGGGTAATTGCGATCGCACCGTCCATGCGTTGATTTTGTACTTTCACCCACTGTCCTTTAATCCGTACTTCAGTAGGATAAATCGTACTTACATAGAAATCATCAGGAGCAACACCATCTTGAACCACAGGCTCCAGTTTGGCATCGCGCTCATCTTGGGGCAAGTCTACCGCACCCAAATCAATCAACAGCGAGATGATTTCTTCCATCACTTCATGCGATGGTGCTGATACTTTCACTTCAGCTGCTGAGGTACTTTGGCGTTGTTCTCCCAAGTTGAAATTTAATACTTGGAAACTTCCACCTGTGTCTACAATTAAATCCAAAGCGCGGTTAATCAAGCCAGAGTCGAGCAAGTGTCCTTCTAGGCGAATGATGCGGCTTTCTACTGAGACATTGGCATGAATTTCATCTCTGACTGGTTCTGTCACCCGCAGGGTAAGACATTTCGCTGCACCACCAGCTTTGAGAAATTCAGTTAGCGGTGTTTCAATTACTTGGAAACCTGCATCTGCTAGGCGTGCTTTTAAAGCATCACTCGCCTTGTTCATAATCACGATGCTGTCAACATTCACCGCATTACAGGCGAAGTTTACCGCGTCGGCTTCTTCAATAGCGATGCGCTTTTCTGCTGCTACTCGCATTTCAATTAAACGGTTGGAGTAGGAATCAAAAGCGCCTGGATAGTAAAGCAAATAACCGTTGGCTAGAGGACAGAAGCAGGTATCTAAATGATAGAAGCGCTCATCAATTAATCGCAAAGATAGTACTTCTATATCCAGCCATTTAGCTAGATAAGGATGAGAATCTAATTCAGAACGGAAGCCGTATCCTGCCCATAGCCAACGTCCTTCCCGGTCTAGCAGTGCGTCCCCTGCGCCTTCAAAGGGTAAGTCTTTTGGCAATACATGGACTGTGTAACCATTTCCTTCAAACCATTGTTGAAAGTAAGGTTCTTCTCCCTGACGTTCTTTGTGCAGGAAGCGGCTGAGAACAACATTATCCCCCAACACCAAGCCGGCATTGGCGGTAAATACCATATCAGGCCAACCTTTTTCAGGCGTTACTAAATCTACAATGGCGTGTTCTTTGAGGACGTAGTGTAGTTTTTGCCACTGTTCGACGGCGCGATCGCGCGATGACTTGTGAATGTTCCCTTCCATCCAGGGATTAATCACATAGTCTACATCGTAGTGGTCAGGGGCACACATCAAAAAGCGAATGCGGGAAGTCATAAAAATATTACAAGCGTTGAGAAGCTACAAGCCTTAGTTTATACAAACTATTACTGCAACAATATGTCAAATTTGCTACGATTCATTGAAATTTTTTAGTATTTCAAGACGTAAAATTTTTGCTCTCATTCTATTATCCCAAAAGGATAAAATGCGGCAAAAACTGACAACATAGCAAAAAGACTAATGGTACAAAACCGAAAGCTCAATTGCGTGCCATTGTAGCGCTATTTGGCTGTAGGAACTCAATATTTTATCCCCAAAAATATGGACATAAATTAGACATAAATATAGCAAGGCTTGACACAGTATGAAGTTTAGTGACGAGGTACGGGGGAAAGTGCAGATCGTAAACCTACTAAACTAAATCGCTTTCACAATAAGTTAATTCGGCAACTCCGCAATTGTTTTGTCTATTTTGGGAATGCGCTAACATACCATTGTATAAATAACAATGTTATACCGCGTAAATGTGTGGATATTGCTTTAATCGTTAAGTTTCTTGCGCCTTGTCTGCCATTTCTGCTGAATGTAGGTAATAAAGCCGTAGAAGGAGCATCACAGAAACTAGGTGAGGATGTTTGGAATAAAGCAAAGGCTATTTGGGCTAAGTTACATTCCAAGGTAGAGGCTAAGGAAGCAGCGAAAGAAGCAGCGGTGGATGTGGCTGCAAATCCAGAGGATGAAGATTTACAAGTAAGCTTGCGGGTGCAATTAAAGAAGATTTTAGAGGCTGATAAAGGGCTTGCAGAGGAAATAGCCAAGATTTTGCAAGCATCGACTGACAAACCTGGTGACAATATTGCGATGAGTGCTAATGCTTACGACCAAAGTACAGTCAAGCAAGTTGGGAAAATTGACGCAAACCAAGTGAGTTTTTAACTCAGCTATAGTAGTTCCCATTTAGATACAGTACAACATTATATCGCCAGGTGTAAGGGCACGGCAGTGCCGTGCCCTTACTTACTTCTACGTTCGCAGTCACAACATCCAGCAAAATTTTTACCTGCTAACAATAATGGCAGAAGAACCCAACCCCAGTAACTCGAACAATATTGAAATCAATATTCGAGGCGAAGGTATTTCCTTAATCGGTTTGGGCAATGCTTACAACTCCCTGGGACAATACCCACGGGCGATTGAGTTCTACCAGCAGTCTTTGGATATCAAACGGGAGATCAGCGATCGCAATGGCGAAGGTGCTTCCTTAAACAATTTGGGCAATGCTTACGACTCCCTGGGACAGTACCAACGAGCGATTGAGTTCTTCCACTTTGGATATCAAAAGGGAGATTAGCGATATTCGAGGGGAAGCAGACACCTGGTTTAATTTAGGTTTGTCTTTGCAAAACGTCAACCGAGAATCAGACGCGCTGGGTGTTTATCGCAATGTGCGTGAACTGTATCAGACAATGGGAATTAATGCTAATGTGCAACTTTGCAATGATGCAATTGAGCGTCTTTCGCAACCAAAAGCGCCTGTAGTTTCTCGGCGTGGGTTTTGGGGGTGGTTGCATCGGTTGTGGCGTTGGGTTTGCGCTTGGTTTCGCCGGTGAAAAAGATTCTTTATTTATGGAAATATAAGAAACTGGCTATTTTTTACCTATATGCTGCCGAAATATCTACCATTACCAATAGTTAGATTTTTCACCATGGGATTGCTTATACAACCCATTGCTGCTCACTGCAAGACTCTAATCTATAATTACAGCAATTACAGCACAACAAGTTTATCCGAGCAATCCTTACTAATAAGCCAATTTAGACCTGGGGATAGTTGTGAAGCAAACGACAACTTAAGTTTGTTGGCTGATACGTTTATTAGTGTGTGCCTAAAAGCATCAATTAGGCGAGAGTTTCCTAGCGAATTTCTGAACTTTTATTTAGAAGACATCAAAAGCAATAAATCTGCAACTGGTAAAAAAGCTTGGAAGTTATTGAATGATAATAGATTCAAAAAGTAACTGGGGAAAATGGGATGACACCTGAAAGTACAAATAGACCAGAATCATTTTACATCGCTATTATTCTCTATAAATCATCTTCAGATGCACCTGATTATAAACCTTTGTACCAAGAAAGCTTTGTGCTAATTAAAGCTGCTTCTTTAGAGTCAGCAAAAGCAAAGGCTTTAAATTATGGAAAAAATGAAAGCGTCAGCTATACAAATGAGAATGGAGAAACTATTACTTGGTCTTTGCAGCAAGTAGTAGATGTTAATTCAGTTTTGTATGATGACTTTGATTCATCTGAGGATGTTATTGATTTATATACTCGACATTTTTGCAATTATGACGCTTACCAATCATTTGAACCATTATTATCTCAAGAGCAATTTTAGGATTTATGCATTCTTTCGTTGTGATCTATATAGCGGTTCTCTATTGTTTAGAATACAGATCATTCGTAGGGGCACAGCAATGCTGTGCCCTATAGTGTAGTGCATCCAAACGAGAACCGCTATAATCACTCCACACATAAGTTATTCATCAGGGCACAACAATGTTGTGCCCCTACCAATCTGTCGCATTTTTTTTCAAATTGGTAAGCGCCTTTCTGCCCTAGTCTTGGCTAGTAGGTGCAACCGTGCTTTAACGCACAGTAGGCTTGCGATTGGCTTCGACACCGCGCTTGGCGCGATCGCTTTTGCGAGTACCTCCAGCCATTTGATACTCATGGCTATTGTTACCAAATTTATAAGCTATACCACGCAAAATTTTCTCAGAATAGTCTGCCAAAATTTCTTCGTTTTCGTTGAGCTGGGTTAATAAAATATCAATAGTCGAGAGGGTGGTATTGTATACTTCTAGATTTTTTCGGAGGCGTTCGATTTTGTCAGTATAATCTTTGACTGTCAACCCTTCTCCTACATCTAGAGTTGGACTGATAGATTTAATACTAGCTAGACGTGTTTCAGCTTTGCTTAGAATACGTGAACTCCGTTTAGGTCTTGCCATAATTAATACTTGTTTTTCCAAATTGTCATAACTCCATAGTGGACAGATGTTGAAAAAGTTGTCATACGTAAATTTGTTGATTTTTTTTAAAATCCAAAATTTAAGTAATATCATGTTCGACTAAACACTTGTCATTACGAACGCAGCCATAGCGAAGTGAAGTAATCGCAGAGTCCTTACGATTGCGTCGTTCCACTGCGTTTCACTCGCAATGACACATCCAGGACTTACGCACTCATATCCCCTAACCCCCTTAAAAAGGGCAGCCCTGCGCCCTTGCGGGTTTCCCGACTCCCTCAGTGGCGTGGCTTTAGACGTTCCCCCTTTTTTAAGGGGGGTTAGGGGGGATCAGGGTTTCAGACTTCAGTGCGTAAGCCCTAACATCGTAAGTAATTAAGCGGACTTGAGTAATTTATCTCAATTCCTAATTACGAAAGTCCAACAGAATCTAGGTTCTAGGCTTTGAATCTGTTGCCGAATTTGAGAGCGCAAGTCTGTTTCTGATAGCGTGAAGGCAGAAGTTGCTTCAGACTGCGCGGAACACGGAAACGTGAAGGCAGAAGTTGCTACAGACTGCGCGGAACACGGAAACGTGAAGACGGAAGTTGCTACAGGGAAGGCAGAAGTTGCTACAGACTGCGCGGAACACGGAAATGTGAAGACGGAAGCTGCTACAGGGAAGACAGAAGTTGCTACAGACTGCGCGGAACACGGAAACGTGAAGACGGAAGCTGTTACAGGGAAGGCAGAAGTTGGTACAAGGAAGACAAAATAGAGAAATGTACTGAATAATTTTGCACCACTGCGATCGCAGTGGTGTTTTTAAGATTCATTCCTCAGTAATATCAAGATAGTTGTGGTTTACGCTCGCGCCAATTAGTTGATTGCTCATAAGCGTAAGCTACATTAAACAGTTGGTCTTCTCGCAGCACCTTACCAATTAGCTGTAATCCAATGGGGAGTCCCTGATCATCAAATCCGCAAGGTACACTTAAACCCGGTAAACCCGCAAGATTGACAGGAATAGTCATCAAGTCGGTTAAGTACATACTCAAGGGGTCAGTAGTTTTTTCTCCTGCTTTGAATGCTGTGGTGGGAGAAGTAGGACAGGCTAACACATCGACTTGTTCAAAAGCTTTATCAAAATCTTGCTTAATCAGAGTGCGGACTTTCTGAGCTTTGAGATAATAAGCATCGTAATAGCCAGCAGAAAGGGCATAAGTTCCAATCATAATCCGCCGCTTAACTTCCGTACCAAAACCACTAGCACGGGTACGGGTGTACATCGACAGCAGGTTATCTGCGTCAGCAGCACGCAAGCCATATTTAACGCCATCGTAACGAGCTAGGTTTGCAGAGGCTTCCGATGGAGCGATGATGTAATAACTAGGTAAGCCATAGCGGAAGCGGGGACAGGAAACTACATGAATTTCTGCTCCCAAGTGTTGGAGTTGATCAATTGCTTTGGTAACTGCTTGCTCTACCACAGAGTCTAAGCCTTCACCAAAGGTTTCTTTAATTACACCAATCCTGAGCTTTTTTCTAGCTTTGAGGTCTGGTTTTAAACTGGCGGCGTAGTCAGGAATATCAACTTTGAGGCTAGTAGAGTCTTTAGGATCGTAACCCGCGATCACACTCAATAATATTGCTGCATCTTCTACTGTGCGTCCGAATGGCCCAATTTGATCCAAAGATGAAGCGTAAGCCACTAAACCGTAACGAGAAACCAGCCCATAAGTTGGTTTCATTCCTACTACACCACATAAAGATGCAGGTTGACGAATTGAGCCACCGGTATCAGAACCGAGAGCAACAACACATTCTTCCGCCGCCACCGCCGCCGCCGAACCACCAGAAGAACCACCAGGAATCCGTGACAAATCCCAAGGATTCGCCGTAACTTGATAGGCAGAATTTTCTGTAGAACTGCCCATGGCAAACTCATCCAAATTGGTTTTGCCTACCATAATTGCCCCAGCATCTGCCAGCTTTTGCGTTACCGTTGATTCATAAGGTGGCACAAAATTTTCCAAAATTTTAGAGGCGCAAGTAGTCGGAATTCCCTTAGTACAAAGATTGTCTTTGATACCGATAGGAATCCCCGCCAGCAAGCCAATTTCTTCGTTGGCGGCGATTTTGGCATCCACAGCACGAGCCTGCTCTAACGCCTGTTGTGCCGTCACGTGTAAGAAACTGTGCAATTTTGGCTCTAAAGCTTGAATGCGCTCTAAAGCTTCTTGGGTGATTTCAACAGCAGAACGTTCTTTTTTAATTAGCTGTTCGTGCAACTCGCGGATGGATGCCATGACTGCTCCCTTTGTGATTCAAGTCCTTGATTTTAGTACATTATGATTGGGCATGGGGCATGGGGCATGGGGCATGGGGATTGGGGATTGGGTACTGGGGATTGGGTACTTACTGAGTAAACTCTTCCCAGTCCCCAGCCCCCAGTCCCTCTTTTCGTGTAAAAGTATAGCAGTGTTCGCTCTGCCATAAATTTTGTAGTATGGGCATTGTCTAGCTAACAATGTTGATATTTTTATAAATTAAACAATTTAACAGATTTGCTTTTGGGGCTTGGGAAAGATGGTTAAAATAGTTACCCGTAAATTTATAGGCGAACAAAATGTTTATGACATTGGGGTTGAGCGTGACCATAATTTTGTCATCAAAAATGGTTTAGTAGCTTCCAATTGCTTCAATAAATCTCATTCAACCGCCTATGGGTATGTAACTTATCAAACAGCATATTTAAAAGCTAATTATCCATTAGAGTATATGGCGGCACTGTTGACGGCTAACAGTGGCGATACAGACAAGGTGCAGAAATATATCTCCACCTGTATGAGTATGAATATTCAAATAGAGCCGCCAGATATTAATCGCTCTGGTGTGGATTTTACACCAGTGGCAGGAAAAATTTTGTTTGGATTTTCGGCAGTTCGCAATGTCGGACAGAATGCGATCGCCTGTATTTTGTCAGCCAGAGAAGAAGGTGGGGAGTTTAAATCTCTAGGGGATTTTTGCGATCGTGTAGATTTGCGTGCTGTTAACCGCAGAACTTTAGAGTCACTAATCTCTTGTGGAGCTTTTGACAAAATTCAACCCAACCGTCACCAATTAATCCAAGACCTACCATTAGTATACGATTGGGCACAATCCCGCGCCAAAGATCGAGCTAGCGGACAGGGAAGTATCTTTGATTTGTTAGGGGGATTTTCTACTACTAGTAATAAACCTGTAAATAATGCTTTTGAAATCGCTCCCAAAGCTCAAGCTGTTTCCGATTTTCCACCACAAGAAAAATTGCGGATGGAAAAAGAACTCTTAGGCTTTTATGTATCAGACCATCCCCTCAAGTCTCTTAAACAATCATCTTCAGTTCTAGCGCCTATTAACCTTTCGCAGCTTGGCGAACAAAGGGAAGACACAATGCTTTGTGCGGTTGTCATGCTCAATGGTGTGAAAAAGGTGATCACCAAAAAAGGCGATCCAATGGCGATTTTACAAATAGAAGATTTAACTTCACAATCAGAAGCAGTGGTCTTTCCCAAAAATTACGAACGTATTAGTTCTTTACTCCAAGTTGATGCTAGGTTGATTATTTGGGGTAAAGTAGACCGACGAGACGAGCAAACTCAATTGATTGTTGAAGATGCAGAACTAGTTGATACCGTAAAACTAGTAATGGTAGAACTAACTCCCCAACAAGCAGTTACTATTGAAGAACGCGATCGCCTCAGAACGATTTTAAAAGAACAATCAGGGGACAAAGAAAAAGCAAAGATACCTGTGATTGGCATTGTACAGGCTGGTAATTCTCGTCAACTCGTCCGTTTTGGTAGGCAATTTTGGGTGCAAGATTCTCTAACTACTGTGATAGCTCTTCAAAATGCCAGATTTCCTGCTCATATAAAACCGCTTACTAGTAGTTGAAGCTAAAAGATAAAAAATTTACCACTACTAAAGTTTCGTTTAAAGACGTTTTTTTATCGTCATACTTAAAATTGCTGAAGTAGCTTGACATAGAATTTACTCCTACGTCAACAGTATATAGCCGTAGCTAAATGGCTATATAGACGTTTATTTGGTTACTTTTGCGGATGATTACTTCCCTGACTAAATGGTATCTTTTTATGCCATGGCGTTTCAGCCATAACCAGGGGAAGGAGTAAGGACTTGATGATTGTCAATGAGCTACATAAATTTGTTTCATATTGTAAAAGAATTCAACCCCAAACGCAGGAAGATATCAAAAAGTTTTTTGAGGGAGTGATTGCTTTTCCCTACGATAAAGAACTTCTATTACAAGCTTATTTATTTTTAAATATTCAAAAATTCTTTCCCTCATGCACTGAATTACTACTATTTGAAAAGTCTCCGATTGCAGATTATACAGATTTGGGAAAATGTGATTTCCTTTTTCTTACATTACAAGGTAATTTGTTTTTAATTGAAACTAAATTTATTGATACAGAAGCAACAGGAGCCACAGAAAGAAAACGAAGAAATAAGCACAGAAACAAA
Source organism: Mojavia sp. (assembly GCF_059505145.1). Taxonomy (NCBI): domain Bacteria; kingdom Bacillati; phylum Cyanobacteriota; class Cyanophyceae; order Nostocales; family Nostocaceae; genus Mojavia; species Mojavia sp. The sequence continues at coordinate 320,251 of NZ_JCACKA010000074.1, read as the reverse complement.
GTTTTTGAACAAGTTATTACATTAAAAAGCCGATTTAGTGAATATTGGAGTATCAGAAATGAGCAATTAGAATGTGGAGTATTTACTACAGATCCAGAACTAGATTGGCGGGGAAATGGCGTGAATGTGATTACTAAATCAGTAACTATAGATAATCTTGAGCAATGGCGAAGAAACTATCAAATAAATAAGCTATAAAAAAATTCCAAAAAATCCTATCATGGCAGTTTAATACTATTTTGCTCCAATATCGCCATAAATAGGCAGCAAGCAAAAATAATATGTATCTCGGATTTAGGGAATTAGTACGAGATGAAGTAACATAAGAGCAAAATATAGCAATCCGATTTGATTTCTGAATCACTCGTAGAGGTAAGGGACTGGGGATTGGGGACTGGGGACTGGGAAGAAGGAATAAAGGTGTACTGAATTTTGTTCAAAAATCAAATATGAGTCCTATATAATTAATTTGAGTTTTAATAAATAAAAATATTAATAATTTTTATTTGCTGGCTACTAAACAAAATTTTAGTTTCAGGTATTGATCAAATACAACTTTTATCCTCATCAATAAATTTTTACAACACAAGTTGATAGCTTTTTGGTACAACGTATAAGCCCTATATTTATTGACTATCCTGACTCAGATCGTCATGTCTGAGTCAGGTAAATGTAGGATTAATAAAAAACTATTTGCTTCAAGCTAGGGATACTCCAAGTGGAAGACTCACTACGTTAGCCTTAATTTTGGGTATTTACCTGAACACACTATTATCTAGGATTAATGTGACGTCTAGGCCCCCACCCTGGATTGACAATTGCTGCCAAATCTTCTTCAGACAATTTGCTGATTTCAGACTCTAGCTCTTGGATAGTGAAGTCATAACCACGCTCTTTAGCAATCTTCATGAATGTTTCTGAGTCAGCTGTTGCTTTGAGTCTTTCCTTAAGCGCTTGATCTTGTTTAACGGCTTTAAAAAGTTGAGCAGCATTTTGCTGTGACATGATAGTCCATCTCCTGTTTTAAATATCAGGTTTGAAGGTATTATTTTGACTTATGTAGTTTCGCCAAATCGAGTAGTGGTCTTTTAACTTGTGAAATACATTTTGGCTAAGTCTTCGCATACTATGCCGAAGACCATAGCTAGAAATGTGATGTCAATAAAAACGCTGTAATGATAAAATCACTAACCTCTAGAATCAGGCTAATGATTAAATTTAGTGCAGTATGAAATCATATCCCAGAGATACGTATAGATGTATCCATCAAACGGCTGAGTTTACGGATGCGATTAAGAGTAGCAAGGTGTTGAGCAACGTCTATATATAGCAATCCGATTTGATTTCTGAATCACTCGTAGAGGTAAGGGACTGGGGATTGGGGACTGGGGACTGGGAAGAAGGAATAAAGGTGTACTGAATTTTGTTCAAAAATCAAATATGAGTCCTATATAACTTACGATGCGATTGCACTAGCACTGCACAAACATGAGTACGGCTGATGCTGACTCAATCACTTTTTCTCGCAAGTGCTAATCAACAAAACTTAAAGTTATAAAGATACAACTACGGCACACCTCTTAAACTGTAAAAGCTATGCTGATTAAAGTGGTAGTCAGTGCTTCTTCCCTAGATTTGCTAGTGCCATACGCCATTGCAGCCTGTACAAACTTTCCCTAGTCCACAGCAGTGGAAATGTTACTTCTCAAAATGCAAAGGCGAACCTGCCCTAAGAGTTGCACTTAGGTAAACAAGATAGTGCAATACAAGGGACGATCAATCAGCGCATAAAAGAGGTAAAGAAAAAGTGTTAAGAACTTTTTTGGTGATCGTCATTGGTTTCTTGCCATCTCTATTTTCCTTGTGGGTAATCCGTAAAAATTATTTACGGACACGCTTAAGGATGAGGCAAGCAGCGATGAACTTTTCTGTAGTAAGAAGACCGCAAAACATCAGACAATTAGAGGGCGATCGCTACTATTTAGAAGGGGTAGGTTACCTCGTTGGCGACATCAGCTGCAAATTTAATGCTCGCTCCGGCTATATCCGCTGTGCTGTCAATCCTAATGGCCCCTGTCAGGGATGCCGTTACTATGAACCAAGGGAATTGGCTGACAGTGAACATAAAATTTAAGATTCTTCAAAGCTCTAGATTTTTCCGTAATCTTTATAGCGACATTACTGCCAAGTGATGTATTTGTTGCTAACAACCAAGTGCCAGCAAATTTTATAAAAGAGATGCGATCGCGTATGTTTGAAAATCAAGAAAAGTTAATGCAAAATATTCTAGCTGCTAACGTTAAACAACATTATCAAATCATAGAAAAACACAAAGGTAAAATATAAATAATCTTTGACATTTAGTAAGGAGCATAATTTGTAATTTACTTGCCAATAACAACTTTGCAAAAACAAATTTCAAATTAAAATATTACTATTGTTAAGTAAGCCGACACAATAAAATCAAGCTGTGTAAAGAAAGATAAACAAGACTCAAATCCTTTTTCCCCCTGCTCCTTGCCCCCTGCCTGATCACAACGATAATTCTTTACACCGACCTACTCATATCTGCCGAACTGTTGTATAAATTCGATGACTATCTACTTTTATACTACTCGTGAACAATATGGTTGTTTTTCTAACTTTTCGCCTCATGGCTTTGAGCTAGATGGATTATATTGGTATACAAGCGAACACTATTTTCAAGCACAAAAGTTTATTAATACTTTCCATTTAGAACAAATCCGTTTAGCAAGAACTCCTAAGGATGCTGCGAAAATGGGGCGAGAAAGAACCCGTCCTCTGCGTCCAGATTGGGAGCAAGTAAAAGACGAGATTATGCGAAAAGCGGTATTACGCAAATTTGAAATCCATAGAGATATTAGGGAAATTTTGCTTTCCACAGACAATGAAGAAATTGTTGAAAACTCTCCCATCGATAGTTACTGGGGTTGTGGATCTGATGGAAGTGGTAAAAATATGTTGGGAATAATTTTAATGGAAGTACGAGAAATACTGCGCCATGCCTAAAGTGCAGAGATTGGCAGCAGTAATGTTGTAAACTAATATTGTTACTGTTATTGCTATCTCTTACAAAGTTATAAAATAAGTATTCAGCAGCAAGCTATAACAAAGCGTAAAACTTTGTATCGAGAATTAGCAAAATTAGGTATTGTGGCGCTTTCCAGGAGAATTTTACTAGATTTCTTTAAAATACCCGCTTGCCTAAATTTACAATAACTGTATTCTCTATAAAGTAACTTGAAGTAGTACCCTCTCGCAGGAGCAAAGTAATTATGCCTTTAACGACAAAAATCAAGAAATATTGTAAATGGTTTTGGGATGAATCCCTGGGAGGAGATTACGACACTTGGGGTACTAGCACCTACTTTATGGAAGTTGGTCATAATTTATGTGCGATTAGACAAATAGAGGTTTACGAAAACGGAAACGTATTGTTTTATGATGGCAGCCACTTTGCAGATAACTATGGGATGTTAAGCGATAAGCCGCTAAATGAAGAGGATATTCAAGAGTTTGGCATTACTAAAGCCGAATTTGAGCAAATCTGGAATACAAAAACACCAATGAATAGATGAGGGTATTTGCCAGATATAGAGAAATATCTGAATCCTCAAACCATAACAGCATTGCAAATGTCTGTAAACGTGTAGTGGCTTTTAGTTAGATATATTTTGGACATTGAAAAGTATTTAATGACCGAAATTTAGATATTTTTTAGACGATAGTTATAGTAAATCGTCTCTCATTAATTTAATGTGAATTTTAGCCTGATTAAACACTCTAAAGCTAGAAAAGCAGTTGCTGTACTGCATCTAGTGTCAGTTTAGGGTCAAGAGAATAGGAAATATCTAAGTAAAAATGTATTTGGGATTTTGGGAATACTAAATACATCACCAAACTCAACAGGATTTGGTCGATGTCTACAAGCAAAGAAAATCCTAGCTTAAAAAATACAGTTCCCTTACAAGTCCCAGCAAAATCCTTGAAACCAACAAAGCGCAATACAATTGCCCACGACTTTGGGCAAGGCTTATCAGAAGAGACAGTCCTTTCACAAGAAGGTGACGGACAGTTATTAGAAGCATCCAAGTTACTGCGACAAGGAGTTCAACAGCAGCAAGCAGGTGATTTAAATACTGCTATGAAGTCCTTAGAACAATCCCTGGTGCTGTTTCAAGCTGTTGGTGATTTCCAAAAACAGGGACAGGTACTTTCTTTGTTAGCATTGGTAGCTTACACCGTAGGGGACTATAAGAACACTATCTCCTACTCTCAACAGTGTTTATCTTTAACAAAAGATACTTCAAATGCATTCATAAAAATGCAAGTGCTGTCTCATTTGGGTAATGCTTACCGTCATTTAAACGATTATGACAAAGCTATTCAGTGTTTAGAAGAATGTTTAAAGATAACCCAGCAGAAGCAAGACAAGCGTAGTCAAGTGGCGACGCTGAATAATCTGGGATTGGTCTATAAAGCTTTGGGTAGTGTTGCACGAGCAATTGAGTATCAAGAGCAAAGCTTAAAAATTGTGCAAGAACTCCAAGACCGATGCGGTGAAGAACAGGTACTAAAGAATCTGGGCAATGCTTGGTATGCATTAGACAATTACCCAAATGCGATCGCCTACTATGAAAAGTGTGTACTATTATCACGCTCCCTGAACAACCTTCGCAGCGCTATTCACGTACTGAAAAATTTAGGTAATGCCTACTATGCCACTGGCGATTATGCTAAAGCCATTGTGTATTACCAGGAGCGTTTGCAATTAGCCAGAGAACTTCAAGATAAGCGCAGCGAGGAACAGTCACTAGGGAGTTTAGGAGTTGCTTGTGAAGCCTTAAGTGATTATGCTAAAGCGATTACATACTATGAAGAACGTTTATTGTTAGCTAGGGCTATGAAAGACCGTCGCAGCCAAGAACAAGCTCTAGCCAACCTTAAACTTGCTTGCTACGCCATAGGCAATTACGCCAAAGCAATGCAATACCAAGATTGGAAATCGACAAACAGTTAAATATCTGCCTTGAAAATGGGGCATGGGGCATTGGGCATTGGATAAAGAAGACAAGGAGCATGGGGGATGGGGGGACAAGAAGCAAGAGTTAATCATGGTTCTTTCCCCTTGTCCCCCTTCGGGTACTCTTCGAGAACCCCTTCGGGGAACGCAGTCGCCTGCGGAGGAGCCAGCGCGGTCTTGGGGGTCTCCCCCATGAGCGGCTGGCGTTGGAAACCCTACCAAGAGCGCTGTCTCACCTTGTCCCCTTGTCCCCTTGTCTCCCCTGCTAAGAGCTCTTTGCACAAGCTGCTTTTTCCCAGCTCCCAGTCTTCAGTCCCCATTTCCTTTTTCATTAGGACTGCCTTCAAATCCTGCAAGGCTAAGGAGGATGGCATTGCCTTGCTCATGACCGATTGTTGCTCAAACGAATCGATACAACTGATACAATAAAAGTTCTATCAAATACTGTGGGACACACAGAAATTCAAGCTTGTGGAGAGACTGTAAGACTCATTGGTACTTGTGCCAAAAAGCGGGTTTCTAAGAAACAAGAATCTCCCGCCACAGCTCCCGCTTGGCGGTGAGAGTGTCAAAAAACAATTTCCAGTAATAACTCATTTCTGAGAAATCCCCAACACAACAAGATTTCATTCAGATATTCAGATTCAGACAGGCGCATCGACACCAAAATTTAGATTGTCATGAGCAGTGAAACCCAACTCAGCCTCTTCGACGACTCAACCTTTAACAAAAGAGATCTGATTCCCACAGACGCCAAGATTCCTATCCCGCCCGATACCTATGCGAATATGACTGAATTGACACAGCATTGTAATCAGTGCCATCGTTGTGGGTTAGGAGACAACCGTACTCATGCAGTCGTTGGACGCGGGAACCTCAAGGCAACAATCATGGTTGTAGGGGAAGCACCAGGCCAAAATGAAGATGAAACGGGTTTACCATTTGTAGGTAGATCGGGACAGTTGCTAGAAAAAATTTTGGCATCTGTGAATCTTAATACTGAAACCGATGTATACATCGCCAATATTAATAAATGCCGTCCTCCAGAAAACCGAGTTCCTACAACTGAAGAGATGGCGGCTTGCTTACCTTATTTATTAGAACAAATTCGGCTAGTTGACCCCAAAATAATTTTGTTAACAGGTGCAACTGCGGTTAAAGGTTTAACTGGCGATAAACGCGGAATCACCAAAATTCGCGGACAGTGGATAGAATGGCAAGGGCGTTTATGTATGCCAATTTTCCACCCTTCATACTTGCTGCGTAATCCTTCTAAAGAAAAAGGCGCGCCTAAATGGTTAATGTGGCAGGATATACAGGCGGTACGTGCCAAGTTTGATGAAATTCAAAAAACTAGTGACAGTTAATGCGATCGCTGGCGTTTGTGTTGATTAAATAATTAGGTTGGAAAGTTTCAGAGTCGGTAGTTCATTTACTGTGAACTATCCGACTCTGACACTGGAAATAGGTGTTGGCAAAAAAGCGTTGCAGATATTGATTTTATTCGTTTTTAGCTTCTGGGGAATCATAAATGCCCCAGTTTTGAATATCATGTTCACGCAATATTGATTCAGCACGATTGAGTTCTTCATGTGTGCCATTAAGTATGAGCAAATAATAACTTTGCTGGAGGCGATCGCTATAAACACTCGCCCGTTCTTCAGGTATACCTAAATTAGCTAGAGCCTTAACTAAATTCTGAGTTGCTGATGCTGCTACAGCCACACCTCCAATGCTAGTAACTAACGCTACGCCCACAGAACCCGCAGCCAGTACAGCGCCTAAACCGGGAAGCGCCAAACTGCTCATACCAAGTAACAAAGTACCCCAAGTAGCTGCTGAAAGTGTGTCTCCTACAGCTCCCGTTGCATTAACATCTTGATCGCCAATGCGATCGCTCATCTCTGCTTCGGCCAGGCGATCGCCTTGTTCTACATTTTTGCCAATAATAGAAACTTGTTCAATGGGAAAGCCTGACTCTTTCAAAGCGTTTATTGCTGGCTCTACTTCTTGAGCTTTGGCAAATACTCCTAATCCGTGTTTAGTAGTTTTAGTTAGCATAGTTTTCTAGTTCGCAATTTCACAGGAATAAACAATTGTTTTTATATTTGAAATAAATATGTATTTAATTCAGACATGAAAAAAATAAAAATCTCATCAAACATAACGGTTTAAAGCCAATTTAGCCAAGAAAAATGATGATAGTGGTTATAATTAACGCTACACTTATCACTTCTTAAACCGGGTGAGTTTGTACGTTGTTGTACTTACTTAAGTAGAACGAATTATTAGTGAAATTGTCCTCTAACTAAAGATACGATTCCTAATGAAATCGCAGCATATTTATCTATAACTTTTGGGGTTTGCTCTAATTGCTTTATTAAGATAATTCTGATACAAGCTGTGGCTATCGCTGAACATTATGTATATTTAATTACAATAAGCTGGTGTTGGTGTATAATTAGCTGCCACAGCGATTAAGTTTAAATAAGGATGAGCATTACAGGCAAAAAAGTTGGTACTTCAAACCTTTTAATTTACGGTACGCATCCGCACACTACTCGCTTCACAATCCCGTAACCAAGCATTGATTGCTTGGGCAATAGCACTATTACTGCTATCTCGTGGCGGGGATGGCGGTTGTCGCTTGGGATAAGAACCAGTTTGGGTAAACATCATTACCAAACGCCAACCACTTTGAGTTTTAGTCAAGAATAGCCAGTGAAATTGCTGCAATTCTATCGCTTTTTGATCGATGTACTGCCGCTCTAAGGTAGTAAAGAAAACCTGCTCAACTCCTGAGGCTGTACTTTTGGAGTTATCTGCGGTATATCCACCAGGGTTTAGGGGCAATGGTATAAACTCAGGCCTACCTGCTACCTGCATATAGCTATAAATATCAGCACTTCTCCTCAGACGACGGGCGCGTTGACTAATGCGATTGCTGTAGCTAGGTAAATCGCGCAATAATTGAGTAATTAAAGTTTCTAAATCTTGCTGAGAGCAAAAAGACTCTACCTTATTACTGTCTACCCCCCTCTGTGTTGACGGAGAGGGGGTGATGTTTTGCGAAAATGCTGAGTTATCAAAGCTATTTGCTATTGCCAGCCAGAAGCCACATATCAGCCACAAGCGTTTTCTTCTCTTTCTGACTCCTGCCTTCATGCCAGCGTAGTTATCTCCTCAGAAATCCTTTTCCAGGCTAACTCAGGCTCGGTAGCATTAGTGATGGGACGCCCAATTACTAAATAATCTGCGCCAGCTTTGATAGCTTGTGCTGGAGTGAGCGATCGCTTTTGATCCGCCTTGTCTGCCCAAATGGGGCGTACCCCCGGACAAACTAACAAAAAATCATCCCCGCAAGTTTGCCGCAACTGTGCTGCCTCTTGGGGCGAACAAACTGCCCCATCCAGCCCCGCCTCTTGAGCTAGCAGTGCCATTGCTAGGGCGTATTCTGGCAATTCCAGAGGAATTTTTAAATCAAATGCTAACTCTCTGGCAGAAATACTTGTCAGTAGAGAAATGGCAATCAATTTCGGCGGTTCAACACCCGCCTGTGCCGCCCCTGTTTGTGCTGCCTCAGTTGCCGCTTTCAGGGCATCTTTACCAGCAGTAGCATGAATTGTCAGCAAATCCACCCCGTAACGAGCCGCAGCCTGACAAGCGCCAGCAACGGTGTTAGGGATATCGTGAAACTTTAAATCCAGGAAAATACGCTTTTGCCGGGATTTTAGCTCCTCTAGAATTTTTGGCCCAGTGCTGGTAAATAACTCTAAACCAACTTTCCAGAAACTTACTTGTGGCAGTTGATCCACAAGGGCGATCGCACTTTTTTCATCCGGCACATCCAAAGGGACAATAATTCGCTGCTCGGCGTTCATTAGCGGTTCTTTAACTCAGATTAAGGTAGTAAGCGCATAAACTTATTTTTTCCCACTTGCAGAACTCTTCCATATAATTCACTGGGCTGCTGGAAAGTGGTATCAACATCTTTAATGCGATCGCCATCTAAGTACACTCCACCCTCTTGAATTTTTCGCTTGCCTTCACCGCTACTTTTGCACAAACCGCTAGCATTGAGAAGATAAGCCAACTTCACCGGAAACTGTGGTATCCCAGCTAAAGAAAATTCAGGGACAGCACCTTCTTTACCACCGCTTTTTGCTGCTTCTTTAGCTTCATTCGCAACTTGATCGCCATGGTACTGTCTGACAACTTCCCATGCCAGAAGCATTTGGCGATCGCGTGGATTTTCTGGCAACTTATCCAAAGATAAATTTGTCAAAAGTTCAAAATATTGTGCTAGTAACTGGTCTGGAACTCCCTGCAACTTTTGATACTTATCAGACGGGTGTTCAGACAAGCCTATATAATTATTTAGAGACTTGGACATTTTTTGCACACCATCTGTGCCAATTAAAATTGGCAGCAGCAACCCAAATTGAGGCTTTTGACCAAAATGACGTTGCAAATCTCTGCCCACAGCTATGTTAAATTTTTGGTCAGTTCCGCCTAATTCCACATCAGACTCGACGGCAACTGAATCATACCCCTGCATCAATGGATAGAGGAACTCATGGAGGAAAATTGGATTCTCTTTCTTATAGCGTTCTGCAAATCCCTCCTTAGCCAACATCTGACTTACCGTCATCGTTGAGAGTAACTCTAAAATTTTTCCCAAATCCAGGCGGGAAAGCCATTCGGAGTTATAACGTATCTCTAACCTTCCAGGTGTGTCAAAATCCAATATAGGACGCACTTGATCAAGATAAGTCTGGGCGTTTTGCGCTACCTCTGCCTCTGTCAGTTGGCGACGCACCTCAGATTTACCTGTCGGATCACCAATGCGAGCCGTAAAATCACCAATAATTAGAACTGCTGTATGACCGGCATCTTGAAAAGCTCGCAGTTTTCGTACTGGTATGCTATGACCTAGATGAATATCAGCGCCCGTTGGATCAATACCCAACTTGACCCTTAAAGGTCGGTTTGTATTAGCCAAGCACTTTTCTAAACTGTCACTTTCACTATCAGCATCAGTTGGTTGTGGGAAAATTTCAGCTACACCACGACGCAACCAAGCAAAATCTTGCGTCATACTAGTAAATTCGCTATTAATTAAGTTTTCGACTTGAGAAGTTGGGTTGGTTCTGTTCACTGGCAATTTGTCCGCTCTCTTATTCTGCCAAACTACTATAATTGCAAAAAATTAACCGCCTTGCTTCGTCAAAGGAATTACAGTTAATATCTACAAGTGAGGAAGTGAAATCGCCGTGTCGTCAAGGTTTTTTGAAGACAAAGAAGCCCAAAGTAAGGCTTCATCAGGTTTTGAGTTTTTCAAAGGAGTAGGTCAGGTAGCTGGCGGAACTCTATTATCAATCACGATGCTGGCAAGTTCAATTGTAGCGGGAGGATTGGTTGGGCTAGCTATTAGTTTTCGTAATTTGCCGGATGTTAGGCAATTACGTAACTTCTTTCCTTCAGAAACTACTTATATTTATGACATTAAAGGCAAACTGTTAACGAGTATTCACGGGGAAGCGAATCGGGAAGTCATACCCCTAGATAAAATTTCTCCAAATTTAAAACGGGCGGTACTAGCAAGCGAAGATAGTCATTTCTACACTCATCACGGTATTAACCCTACCGGTGTTGGTCGTGCTGTGGTCGTTAACTTGGTAGCAGGCGGAGTCAAGGAAGGTGGCTCTACCGTTACGATGCAGTTAGTGAAGAACCTGTTTTTGTCTCGCAAGCGTGCCTTTACCCGAAAGCTGGCGGAGGGAGTGCTGGCAATTCGCTTAGAGCAAATTCTTACCAAAGACCAGATTTTAGAGATGTACCTCAATCAAGTTTATTGGGGTCATAACAACTATGGCGTTCAAACCGCAGCACGCAGTTACTTTAATAAGTCATCGGAATTTTTAACCTTGGGTGAATCGGCAATGATGGCTGGTTTAATCCAAGCGCCAGAAGAATTCAGCCCATTTGCGAGCATGAAACTGGCAAAACAGAAACAAAAGGAAGTGCTAGGACGAATGCTGGACTTGAATTGGATCAGCCAGCAAGAGTATGACGACGCCCTCAAGCAAGAAATCAAACTAGGTAGGATTAAGTCATTTCAAGGTAGTGCCTTACCTTATGTGACTAATGCTGTAGCGCAAGAGTTGGCGAAGAAGTTTGGGCGTGAAGCACTGCTAAAAGGCGGGATGCGGGTACAAACGACAGTTGATGCCGAATTTCAAAAAATGGCGGAGCAAATTGTTGTTCAGTCGCATCAGAGGCTTAAGGGGCTGGGATTATCTAAAAACCAAATAGCTCTGGTAGCAATTGATCCCCGGACGCATTTTGTCAAAGCATTGGTCGGTGGTGTAGACCCCAAAATCAGCGAATTCAACCGTGCAACTCAAGCCCAGCGTCAGCCTGGATCTTCCTTTAAGCCGTTTGTTTACTATGCTGGTTTTGCCAATGGTAAGTTTGCACCAGATACAACGGTGCTAGATGCACCAGTCAGTTATCGAGACGGTGATGGTTGGTATTTTCCCAGAAATTATGATGGTGGTTTTTCGGGATCGATGTCAATTCGTACCGCCCTAGCCCAGTCTCGCAATATTCCCGTAATTAAGGTTGGTAAGGCTGTGGGGATGAATAAAGTTATCGAAACCTGCCGCACTTTAGGTATTATGAGTCCGATGGAACCCGTAAGTTCTTTACCTTTAGGTGCAATTGGTGTCACACCTCTGGAAATGGCTAGCGCCTATGCTACGTTTGCCAATTACGGTTGGCAGTCGCCACCAACGGTAATTGTGCGGATTACCGATAGTAGCGGCAACGTATTGCTAGACAATACGCCTAAACCCCAGTTAGTTCTTGATCCTTGGGCTTCAGCAGCAATTATCGATGTGATGCGCTCGGTAATTACTGATGGTACTGGTAAAAATGCGGCTATAGGACGCCCTGCCGCCGGTAAGACGGGCACAACGTCTTCAGAAAAAGATATTTGGTTTGTGGGTACAGTACCGCAGTTAACAACTGCTGTCTGGGTAGGTAGGGATGACAACAAACAATTAGCCAGTGGTGCAACCGGTGGTGTAATGGTAGCTCCTATCTGGCGTGAGTTCATGGAGAAGGCATTAAAGAATGTGCCCGTTGAGAACTTTAAACCACCATCCCAGTTTCCTCGACCAAAATCGAATTAAAGAGGCTGGAGATTAGGGATTAGGGATAAGAAATAAGGATTAAGTACTCTGGGTACTGGGTAATGAGTTCTGGAAATTTTAGATTTGCTGTTTTGAATAATGATTTTTTATCTGTAGTCTCTAATCCCTAGCCCCTAATTCCTAGTCCCTATGGTTGCTTTTCTAACTCGGACTTCATCCGCTGTAAGGTAAGATGCATTTGGTCAAACATTTGTTGGGGGGTTACCCCAAACTGACCTAGCTGAGTTTTCATCTGTTCCATAGTCATTTGTGCCATGAAATCTTCTGATAGCTCGAAGCGCTTCATAAAGATGCGATAGCGATCCATCATGGCTTCCATTTGCTCAATAAACAGCTTTTTACCCTCGCGGTCAAATTTGCCGTAATTGTTGCCAACCTTAATCAGTGCTTGATAATCGTCAAACAACTGTTTTGCTTCTTGCTGAACTATATCAGAATCAAAGAATCCCATTTTGCTTAATATTCAACTGAGTACTAACCCTCAGTAGCTTATGGTTATGCTTATATTTTCATTCTAGTCTAGGGCAATCATCTAAGGATCAAGCTTCGGTTTGAGTACGGTTATTTAGCGAAATTTCACCACTTGACTCCAGAGCGTGGCTGCGCTGAAAAGAAACTTAATATAGCGGCAATACTTATAGCTGTTGCCATTGATTTGGGATTGGTGTTTTCACCTTGTTTAATTTTCAAATTGGCAGCGTATTTTAAAGCTAGCTGGTTTTGGGGATTCAGTTTTAATGCTTGACGGATATAAACCATTGCCATCCCACGAAGATTCTGTTGGAGATGTACTAACCCTAGTAATGCATGATAGTCGCTATTATTTGGCTCTAGTTTAATAGCATCCCGCAGTTCTTGTACAGCTTGTGTCCAGTTAGCTTGGTTATTATATTCAATAGCCCGCTGATAGTGCCGTTGAGCGTATTTGTTAACAGATGGTTTGGCATTGCTTGTTTCATCTAATGCCAAGTCCTCTGGTTTCACTATAACCTCAGTAATTATAGGGACAGCTTCTTGCGGGAGGAGCATATCAGATTTGTGTGGTGAGAAGTTAACTAAATTGAGTGTATTTAATTTTTGCCTTAATTAGGAGAATTTACTGAGAACTTTAGATTAAGCTTCTGCATCGAAAGCGATCGCCTGTTTATAGAACAACTGTGCTTACCAGCTAGGCACTGCCAGCAGTTAATGTACTATGAACAAATTTTCTTAATTTACCTAAGTTATAGGTAGCTAATAACTCCTAGCTGGAATTAATAAAATGGATTCAGAGATTCGGTGTTAGGTACGATAACACTAATGCTGAATTTATGCAGGCGCTTTGCTACGATGACTATCTGATTGTGAGAAATATAGTAGTAAATTTAAGAATATGTTGACTAAGCGAAAAAGCCGTAGTGTTGCTGCTGTTTTAGCTTTTGCTGGCACGCTGACAGTTTCAGGATTGCATAAGTTTTATTTAGGACAGCCGTTATGGGGTATTTTATATGTTTTGCTTTCCTGGACGCCTATTCCCAAGGTAGCTAGTGCTATTGAGGGAGTGTGGTACTTAGCCCAAGACGAAGAAGCTTTTGATCGTAATTTTAATTTTGGTAAGTCGGCGGCTAAAAATTTACAGCAAGTCAGCAATCAGGTAGGAGCGATCGCAGACGCTTTGCGCGAGTTAGATGCTTTGCGTCAAGATGGATTAATTTCTGAGTACGAATTTGAGCAAAAGCGCCGCCAGATGCTAGACCAAATTTCTTGATACCAGCGAAATGTTATGAATAACTGGCTACCTTTGAACCCCAAGTTGCAAAAACTCCGTGCCAAGCTCCTTAACGACCCGTACTATAGACTACAATCTGGGGAAGAAATTCAAATGGCAGTGCAACTGGGTATCCAAATTGATGCCAATCAAGCAACTGTAGATGATTGGTTACGCCTACCTGGGTTATCGATTCACCAAGCGCGATCGCTGGTGGAACTTTCGCGTTCAGGTGTGAAATTCTACTGTATTGAAGATATAGCTGCGGCTTTGGCTATACCAGTACAACGGCTAGCACCACTAAAGCAGTTGCTTAATTTTGTTTACTATGACGAAGAATCTCTAGATAATCTTACGCCTTTGGTAAATCCAAATACAGCAACAGTTGAGAACCTGGCAAAAATTCCCTTTATAGATATGTCTATGGCGCAAGCAGTAGTGCAAAATCGGCTATCTTCTGGGCCTTACCGCAACTTAGTTGATTTTCAGCGTCGCCTAGAGTTACCTGGGGATGCGATCGCCCAGTTAATGTATTATTTAAGATTTTGAGTCTCAGTTAACAGGTTGTTAACTGACTACTGACTAATTAAATGAACCCGATACGACTAAGAGGCCAAAAGCGAAATGTTGCTCGGCCAATAATATTTGCTCTAGGTAAAAAGCCCCAGTAGCGAGAGTCATTACTATCGTTACGGTTATCTCCCATAACAAAAAATTCATTTTCAGGAACTTGCTGTGGTGGGTAAGGGCTATTTGGTGGTTCAGCGATGTAGTCTTCTTGCAAGGCTTGACCGTTAAGGTAAACTTTGCCATGAGCAACGCTGATTATTTCTCCAGGCTCACCAATCACGCGCTTGATAAAAGCTTGGTCTTTAGGATATCCCCGACGTTGCAGTTCTGCTGGTGGCTGAAAAACAATAATATCTCCGGTTGCAGGAGGGTGAAAACGGTAAGATAGTTTTTCCACCACCAAGCGATCGCCTGTATGCAAGGTGGGAAACATCGATTCAGAAGGGATATAGCGAGGTTCGGCAATAAAAGTTCGGATTACAAATGCCAAACACAAGGCGATCGTAATTAGAGT
Source organism: Mojavia sp. (assembly GCF_059505145.1). Taxonomy (NCBI): domain Bacteria; kingdom Bacillati; phylum Cyanobacteriota; class Cyanophyceae; order Nostocales; family Nostocaceae; genus Mojavia; species Mojavia sp. Next base: position 305,159 of record NZ_JCACKA010000074.1, on the reverse strand, counting down.
GAGATTTTCCTGCCAACTACGCCATATTTTCGACGACGTAGGAGCATCTTTTGCATCACTTTCGTGAGGAGTCATAGAAGTTTTCAGCCAGTTAAGAAAGTGGAACAAATACCTTGATTATTTTGACGCTAAAGGTATATTTAATAAACAACTTGGGTTTTGCGCTAACCCATAACAAGCATTAAGAATACGACTATCGCATCTACCAATTATAGGCAAGAGTGCTGAAAACAAAATAAACTCTGTCTTATACGATACAAGCTGAGATTAGGCTTTCTAAATCCACATTTAACAATCCTAATCTTAGTAGCTGCAATTATAAGGCAAGGTTTTGGCAGATTCTCAATTGTTAAGCCTCTTCCTAGAATAGTTAGTTGCCGACTGGTAGAGCGATACAGCCAGTCGGTTTTTTCTTATGTGCTTCATCTTAGCCGCACACTAAATTTTTTGCAGAAGAGTATTGTGGGAGTTAACCCACGCACATCCAATAAAGCCTTAAGATTTACACTCAAATCCCAAATCTAAAATTTTTAATCGTACTCAACTTGTGGGGCGACAATTCGCGGCACTGTTGATAGAACTGCTATATATTCAGACTGGAACTACAACTTTTCAAGTGTTACTAAACCACCTTCAGTAAACTGTATTACAAGTTCATGCTCATCAAGTAAAGCTGTACCTAATAGAGGTAATCGTTCTGTAGCGAGTACATTAACTTCCCGTTCTTCTCCATTCCAAATAATGGTAGCTTGATGTACTGGTAAGATGACATTACTATTGTTAGCTAAATTTACATACATATCATAAACAAAAGGAAGACCCAACACAATTACCGCCGCTGGAGGTAGGGAAAGAAAATCTGTAAAACCTGTATCAATAACAAATTCAATACTAAAGTCTGGTTGATTTGGGAGTCGGAATATTATGTTAACAGTAGCACGTCCATTTTTGATAATCCCAGAAATCACCGATAATCACGCTCCATCTTCCCACTGAAGGAAGCAGCAACTTTATAGCCTATACGAATGCCGAAAAGTCGAGCAAATGGGTGTTTATTGCGTAAATATCGAGCTGATTCTATGCCTACTTTATCAACAGCGTATTCACCTGTTTCTATATCGATAATCACCATCTTACCGATGTTTTCTTCTCGTTCCACTTGTTGACGAATGCCATTGTCGTATAATTCTTTAGCACGTCGTGCAACTTCTTCGCGGCTTAAAAGTATACTTTGCACGTCCTTACTCCTTTTTTAATTTATCTACACATTCTACGACCAGCCTTCTAAAAATGCGGTTTCGGTTCTATCGGCGTATTCTCTTTGCGAATAGTCTATTTTGATACTTCCATAAAGTAACAATAATTGCTCGTTTATGTTTATCCTAGCTGAAGCGAATACTTTGTGCGTTAGCGTAGCTTACCGTAGGTATCACCTCCTGTAGCGCAGACCCTCATCGCTTCATTTAAAATAATTCCTCTAGCCACTGTTGATAACCACAACTAAATAAATTATTTTTTAAATTAGCAATAGCTTCAGCTTTAGGAATATCAATTGACTGTACTCGGTATACATCGTTGAGTACCACACTATATTCTTTACCAACGTAGTAAGCAATTACTTGCGCTAAGTTTCTATCTGACATCTCTTCGCTTAGTAATGCTAAAAGTGGTTCATAATTTTCTGGTTCAATACCATTAGGAAAAGCACATTGAATTAATTTATAGGTGCTTTGTAGATGATGCGGAATAGTTATTTGCATAATTAATTACCAGTTAATGGAAAAGGTGGATGAATGTATACAAGAAAATCCACACCTTGAGCAGAAGCAGCTCTAACAGCTTTTGCATCTGCTGTTGTAGTGACAATTCCTAATTGATCACCTGTACCTAAAATAATAATATCGCTTATTCCTAATTTCCTTGTTAGTTATAGGTTTAAGGTTCTAAGTGATCGGTTATCTGGAATAATAGTTACTCTTTGCAAAAATCTTCTAGCTCTATCCTGTTCTAATATTCCACCAATACTTTTGACTATATTAGTGAACTCACCAAAAGCAGTTTGAGTCATTACCATTTTTTGAGCATTTACATATTGTCGCAACAAATAACGGACATAAGAACCTTCAGCAATGAAAGCTACAGCCGTTACAGTATCTAGATTAACCATGTTATTGTCATGCTTCAGACCCTCTGATTGTTATATAGTAAAATACAAGAAGTAGTATCTTGGTTTCTTCAAGAGGTAGACAAAAGAATAAAGAAACTCAAAACAATATAAGTATTTGTATTAAAAACATATCTGTCCGCAAGTACCTTAATCGCTGGCTTGTGTTTATCCTAGCTGACGAGAATTTTATGCGTTAGCGTAGCTTACCGTAGGTATCGCCTCCTATGGGGCGAATCATCTTCGCTCTAGTTAAAATAATTCCGTAGCTAACAGCCTACCTGCAATTGGTTCATATTCATCTTCTAGTAACCGTAACTTAGCTGCATCATAGTTATTACTAGAAAATACAACCTTATAACCCTACGCCGGGTCATAAATTTGACAGCTTTGCTCGCTATCGCAGAGTAATAAAAGAATGTATGGAGGAGACAACATAGGATCTATCCAGACTTCCGTAAATTCCCAGTTATTCCTCACTCTATCTGCTGCGGGGGATGACGTGGTATTGGTCGTCTGCATTGATTTTTATCTCCCCATAATAAAGTAGAATACGCCTACCATCTCAGGGCAAACGCATCTAAAGTATAAGAATCCTTTAATAGCAAGGGTTTTGGCGTTTTTAAATTTAGTCTATTTTTTCGTCAATATCCTTATCTAGCAAGGGTTTCAGAAATCTCGTGCGTTCGCCCTGCCTACCATCTGGACTGATCCTATAACCTATTGGTTCATTAAAAAACATTCCGTATCGCTCATATCCGCGAATGATTCCAGTGAACTGTCCATTTTCTATTATGGCTTGAGCGACTCGACAGCCTAGCTATAACGGCAAGAAAACAAAAAACGGTAGAGCAATTAATACTCTACCGTTTGAATTTTTAAACTTGAGATTTAATCCCAAATATTAAAGACTACTCAACACCTTGAGGTAACAATTCCCGCCGCTGTTGAGAACTAACTTGCACATTACCGCTGTCATCTACATCAACGAGGGCTACATCGCCATCTTTAATGCGACCAGAGAGAATTTCTTCTGCTAGGCTATCTTCTAACAAGCGCATAATTGCCCGACGTAAAGGTCTTGCACCATAGCTGGGGCTGTAACCTTCTGTAATCAAGCGCTCTTTGAAGCGGTCGGTAACTTCTAAGGTAATACCCTTTTCGGTTAGGCGACCAAAGACTTCTTTGAGCATGATTTCGGCGATTTGAGTCACTTCCACCTTGCTCAGTTGACGGAAGACGATGATTTCATCTAGTCGGTTGAGGAACTCTGGACGGAAGTATTGCTTCAGTTCTTCGTTCACCAAGGTTTTAATGCGGTTGTACTGTGATTCGCTTTGGTCTTCGCCAAACTCGAAGCCGATACCGCCGCCGCCTTTTTCAATTACCTTGGAACCGATGTTGGAGGTCAAAATCAGCAAGGTGTTCTTGAAGTCCACCGTGCGACCTTTGGCATCAGTTAAGCGACCATCTTCCAAAATTTGCAGCAGCATATTGAAGACATCGGGGTGGGCTTTTTCGATTTCGTCGAATAGCACCACGGTATATGGACGACGGCGCACTGCTTCAGTTAGCTGACCGCCTTCGTTATAGCCAACATAACCAGGAGGCGAACCAATCAGTTTGCTGACGGTGTGTCGTTCCATATATTCGGACATATCCAGGCGAATCATTGCTTCTTCAGAACCGAAGAAGTAAGAAGCCAAGGATTTCGCCAACTCAGTTTTACCAACGCCGGTCGGCCCGGAGAAGACAAAGCTGGCAATGGGACGATTGGGATTCTTCAAACCGACACGAGCGCGACGAATTGCCCGTGAAACTGCCTTCACAGCATCTTCTTGTCCAATTAGACGCTGATGCAAGGTGTCTTCCATGTGCAACAGCTTCTCGGATTCGGATTCGGTGAGCTTGTTCACCGGAACTCCAGTCCAAGATGCGACGATGTGGGCGATGTCCTCTTCTGTGACTACAGGCTCTTCACCTTCAGTACCGGAGGCATTCGTCTTGCTTTGAGCGATCGCGCGAATTTCGGCTTTGATTTCCATTTCCCGATCGCGCAGTTCCCCAGCTCGGTCAAAGTCTTGGGAGCGAACTGCATCATCTTTTTCTTTTAAGATTTGCCGCAGTTCTTTGTCTAACTCTTTGGCTGCGGGTGGCAGTTGGGAGTTAATCAACCGAACTCTAGAACCTGCTTCATCGATCAAGTCGATAGCTTTATCTGGGAGGTAGCGATCGCTAATGTAACGATCAGATAACTTAGCTGCCGCCACCAATGCTTCATCGGAGATTTTCAGCTTGTGGTGTTGCTCGTAGCGATCGCGTAAACCATACAAAATCTCAATTGTCTCATCGACTGTTGGTTCACCCACCATCACTGGTTGGAAGCGTCGCTCTAATGCTGCATCCCGCTCGATGTGTTTGCGGTATTCATCAAGGGTTGTTGCGCCGATACATTGCAACTCACCCCTTGCCAAAGCTGGCTTGAGGATATTCGCCGCATCAATCGCACCTTCAGCCGCACCTGCACCAATGAGGGTGTGTACCTCGTCAATCACGAGAATTACATTGCCCGCCTGCCGAATTTCATCCATGATTTTCTTCAGGCGTTCTTCAAATTCACCCCGGTACTTGGTTCCTGCTACGAGCAAGCCGATATCCAGAGTGACTACGCGCTTATCTTCCAGGATGTCGGGGACATCTTTGTTGGCAATGCGCGATGCTAAACCTTCTGCGATCGCTGTTTTACCAACACCTGGTTCGCCTATCAGCACTGGATTGTTTTTAGTCCGGCGTCCCAAAATCTGAATTACTCGCTCGATTTCTTTGGCGCGTCCCACCACTGGATCGAGCTTGTTATCCGTTGCCATTTGGGTCAGGTTCGAGCCAAATTCATCCAAAGTTGGAGTTTTGGTACGTCCTGATTGCCCGGTTGCCGAAACCTCTGCTGTTTCTCCCAGCATGCGGATTACTTGGGTTCTTACCTTAGATAGATCCACACCGAGGTTTTCTAGCACCCTGGCTGCTACACCTTCCCCTTCGCGGATCAGGCCCAACAGCAGATGCTCGGTGCCAATGTAGTTATGCCCTAATTGGCGCGCTTCTTCTAAGGACAGTTCCAGAACCCGCTTTGCCCGTGGCGTAAAGGGAATTTCCACGGCGACAAAGCCAGAACCCCGTCCTATGATTTTTTCTACCTCAATGCGGGCATCTTTGAGATTGACGCCCATTGATTTGAGCACTTTGGCCGCCACTCCCGTCCCTTCACCGATCAGACCCAGGAGGATCTGTTCAGTGCCGACGAAATTGTGACCTAAACGGCGGGCCTCTTCTTGGGCCAGCATGATTACCTTAATAGCTTTTTCTGTGAAGCGTTCAAACATGGCATTTTTCCCATCACCTGCGTCGTGCCGGTACGCTGATTTTAGCACAGGCTAAGATTTTGGATGCCTGTATCAAAATTTTAGACAACCACGCGGGATCACCCAAGCTGATGGCGTAATTCCTTAATATTTATTACTTTTGTGTGGCTTTTGTACTGAGGAGAGCGAGTTTACCTGCGTTTTTGGTATTGACTACACACAAAAAACCTTTGAAATCTTGATTTTATTGAACTACTTCCAAACAAATATATATATCATACATATTTACAAAAATCAATATTTTTTCTGTTTGATATTTTTTTTAAATAGTAAATTTTTAGACAATAAATAATTATCATGAAAGATAACGCAGAAAAATTTATGTTTTTTCATGAAGATGCTTAACAGTCAACAGCAGAGCTATCAACGGTTGCAACTACATAATGATGCTTTGATGAAGAAAGTAGGAGTAAATAAACTCAATGCTCAAAAGTTCACGTTCTATAGTAAAGGGTTTTTTGAGCGTGAACTGTTGACTATTAACTATTGATGCCAATTTACTGAAAAAGCAGCTGCCAAGAGAATTTACTGAGGCGATCGCTAACCATGGTATGCCACTCAAGCAAAGTTGCTTGAAATTGCGGCTGTTGTAAATCAGAAAGCCAAAGAATCAGCGCATCCTCACCGTTATCTTTGTAGTAACGCCGACGTCGCCCAGCTGTTTTGAAACCAAATTTTTGATATAAAGATATAGCCGCCAAGTTAGAAGCTCGGACTTCAAGAGTAGCTCGCTCTAAACCGCGATCGCTAGCTGTCTTCAGGAGGGAATATAGTAAAGCTTGTCCCAAACCTTGACAGTGATATTGGGGATGAACCGCCAAAATTGTAATATGAGCTTCTTCTAAAATTGACCAAAAGCAACCGATGCCCAGCAGTCTCAAGCTAGAACCTGGGGAAAATAAACCCAGTAAATCGCTGTTAGGACTGTCCAACTCTCGTTGGTAAGCATCCATAGTCCAAAGACCACCGAAACAGGCTTGATCCAGTTCTACTATTGCACTTAGATGCTCTGTTGTCAGTGATTGAAGTTTTAAATCTAATGAGATCACAGTTATTGGATAAGATTACAAACCCTTTGTAAACTGGGAAACGGGAGACTTACTCACGCCCATAATTTGAACAAGGACAACTCGTATAGTTATGGTATCGACTCACCCCACTGGGGTTCAACATACTGGTAGTCAGTACTTACCTCAAAGGCGCAGCAATTCGCCTAATCAAGAACTTTTACCCTTGACTGCTAGAGTAAATGGTCATGACTTCCTGGAAATTGGTGGGTGTGATATCACAACCCTAGTGCAGCAGTTTGGCTCACCTTTATATATTTTAGATGAAGAAACCCTGCGTTCGGCTTGTCAGCAATACCGAGATGCTTTCAAGCAATACTACCAAGGTGAATCACAGGTACTTTATGCTTCAAAAGCGTGGAACTGTCTAGCTGTTTGCGCCATAGCCAATAGTGAAGGCTTAGGAATTGATGTCGCCTCTGGAGGCGAACTTTACACAGCACTGGCTGCTGGCGTAAGTCCTGACAAAATCTACTTCCACGGTAATAATAAATCTCGCGCAGAATTGCTTTACGCAATTGAAGTAGGTTGCACCATTGTGGCGGATAACTGGTATGAGTTGCATACTTTGGTTCAGTTAGCAGAGGAGCAGGAGAGCAGGGGAGCAAGGGAGCAAGCAGAAAACTCCTCACTCAGGACTCGGATCTTGCTGCGTTTGACTCCTGGTATTGATTGCCATACACATGAATACATTCGTACTGGTCACTTAGATAGTAAATTTGGGTTTGATCCAGGCGATTTGGATGAGGTGTTTGCTTTTGTGAGTCAGCAACCAGCCCTAAATTGCGTGGGGGTACACGCTCATATTGGTTCCCAGATTTTTGAACGCCAACCACATCGTGATTTAGCAGCTTTAATGGTGCAATGGGTAACTAAAGCTGCTAGCTATGGTTTAACTCTGACAGAGGTAGATGTTGGTGGTGGCTTGGGGATTACTTATATACAATCGGACGATCCCCCCAGCATTGAAGAATGGGTAAAACCGATTTGCGAAGTAATTCAAGAAGCTTGTGCGGCAGAAAATTTGCCTTTGCCAAAATTACTTTGTGAACCAGGGCGATCGCTTATTGCTAACGCTGGTGTTACTGCTTACACTATCGGCTCCTCAAAAGTGATTCCTGATATCCGTACCTACGTAGCGGTAGATGGAGGATTGTCTGATAACCCGCGCCCAATTACTTACGAGTCAGTTTATCGAGCAGTAGTTGCAAATAAAATGTCATCTCCCCTTACAGAAACAGTCACAATTGCTGGTAAACACTGTGAATCCGGGGATGTTCTAATTAAAAATGCCCAACTGCCAAAAACTGAACCAGGAGATATTCTCGTAGTTATGGGAACTGGTGCGTACAATTACAGTATGGCATCTAACTATAACCGCCTGCCCCGGCCGGCAGCAGTTGTGGTAACGAACGGCGAAGCAAACTTGATTTTGCAACGCGAAACTTATCAAGATTTGATTCGACAAGATTGCCTACCAGAAAGACTAAAGAGTTAGTCATTAGTCATTAGTCATTAATCATTGGTGAGCTAGTGCAGTAATTCCAGCACTTGGGAAAGAAGTCGTAAGGAGGGTTTCCCTCCAAGCGAACTTCAAGGGAGGATTAGACCGACCCAGGTGATTGGGGTTCCCTAAAGGTTCACTAGCTAAAAATTATTGACTATTGACTATTGACAATTGGCAATTAACTCGCTGTATTTAGAGGCAAAGTAGTAATCCAGATGTCATGAGAGATTGGTGGAAGCAATGGCTGACAAACCTGGGATGGTCGCAGTCCTTGCTGTTTGGGACTCTGGATATTGTATTAGTGTTGGCGCTGACCTACATGATACTAGTTATTATTAGTGAGCGCCGGACACTGTGGATGGTACGGGGTTTTATTATATTGATGCTAGCCTCAGCACTCAGTAATAGATTGGGGCTACCACTGCTCAATTTCGTACTAGAAAAGTTAGTTATTGGCTGTGCTGTAGCAATGGCAGTCGCTCTCCAATCAGAGTTTCGCCGATTTTTAGAACAATTGGGGCGTGGCGAATTTCGCCAGTTGTTTCAACCATCCAATCTAGCAATACCTAAGTCCGACAGTGTAATTGATGAAATTGTTGATGCGGTTAAAGAACTGTCAAAAAACCGGATTGGAGCTTTGCTGATTTTGGAAACAACAGGCCCGATTGACGAGCGGGATTTTTCTGTCCCAGGAGTAAAACTGAATGCTGAGGTTTCTAAGGAATTAATCCAAACAATTTTTCAGCCTAAAACTCTGTTGCATGATGGAGCAACCTTAATACGTGGCTCAAGGATTGTAGCATCAGGTATAATTTTACCACTTTCGGGACGCACAGCCTCGCGCCAGTTGGGAACACGCCATCGGGCAGCAATGGGAATTACTGAGCGGGTCGAAAATTGTATCTGTGTCGTTGTATCAGAAGAAACTGGTTCTATTTCCTTAGCGGAACGGGGAATCCTAAATAGACCGCTGACGATTAGGAAGCTGAAAGAGTCATTAGAGGCTCTATTGTCCCCCACTGTAGATCGGGAAGCTGTTGCTCCTGGTTTGTTCAGCTTGGGTCGTCAGATTGTTACTAAGGCATTAGTACTAATTTCACGTTTACTCGGACTACCATCGACCGCTTCTCGAGATAAAAAATGACAGCACAACAAACTGAACTTCAAGATTTGCCCCCTGGCTTAAAACGAGAACTATTACCCAAGCACGTTGCGGTGATTATGGATGGCAATGGTCGATGGGCTAAACGTCAAGGTCTACCACGGATTATGGGTCATAAAGCTGGTGTAGATGCCCTTAAGGATTTGCTCCGTTGCTGTAAAGATTGGGGAATTCAGGCGCTAACAGCTTATGCTTTTTCGACGGAAAACTGGAAAAGGCCCCAGGAAGAAGTAGATTTTTTGATGACTTTATTCCAAAGAGTTTTGCGTCAAGAATTGCGGGAAATGCTAGAAGAGAATGTTCAAATTCAGTTTGTCGGCAATTTAAATGCTTTGCCGCGATCGCTTCAACAAGAAATTTCCCGTTCAATGGCAGAAACTAAGGATAATCGCAGTATCCGATTTACAGTAGCTACAAATTATGGCGGACGACAAGAAATTTTGCAGGCTTGTCGAGCGATCGCTGAGAAAGTCCAGCAAGGTCTATTAAAACCGGATGAAATTAATGAGGAAGTATTTGAACGCCACCTCTACACAGCAGGTATATCTGACCCAGATTTGTTAATCCGTACTAGTGGGGAGATGCGCCTGTCAAATTTCTTACTTTGGCAAATGGCTTATGGAGAAATTTACATAACTGAGACTTTGTGGCCAGATTTTGACCGCGTTGAATTTCACCGCGCCTTGTGTGCATATCAGCAGCGAGAACGGAGGTTTGGGAGTGTGTGAGAGAGTGATGAGTGCTGAGTTATGAGTCTATGAGTTATGAGAAATCCGACAAAAATTCAACTCTTGATTCTTCTACTTGTTACTCAGCACTTGTTACTCAGCACTGTCTTAAGGCCCAGAAAAAACTGCTTGTTCTATATCTTCCCGACTCAGGGAATATTTGAAAGAGCGTTGGATATCTTGCCCGTTTTCCCCAGCTTGGATGTACCTTACTGTAATTTGCTCAACATCAAGGGAAAGTTCAGCTTGCCAATGAGGTCGCTCTACACGCCAGCAATGCAAAAATGCTTCATCTTGTTGGCAGCCTTGGTCTTTTAGCCACCGCTCAATTTGTGGCAGGGTATGGTTATATAGAGGAGCATCGGAAGGAAGAAAAGACATAAGCAATTCAAAATTTAAAATACAAAATTAACAAAAATAATTTTTAGTTCCCCAAAGGCTAGTTGATTGCGATGGCTGGGGAATTTGCTGATGTACGGTTTGAGGTGGTAGCAATTGTGTTTGGAAAGCAGCGTCACCACGTGTTAAACCAATGGCGATCGCTAGCAATAAACAACCCAAAAACGTCAACCCCAAAATAAATAAAGCAAAGATTTCGCCCGATGAGAGGGGGCGATCGCTAGCATCCAGGTAAGCAGATTTTGACCAGTCGTAGGCTTTAGTAACCGGATGGTTCAAATCAGCGGGTGCTTGAATCACTCCAAAACGAGAATAGCCGATTTTCAGGTCATAACTTAAGCGCCGTTCTGGATTGCTCAATGTGGCGTAGGCTTCGTTGAGTTGCTGGAATTTAGCGGTAGCGACAGTAGCAGGTAAGTCAGTAGTATCAGGATGATAGCGTTTACTCAGTTTTCGATAGGCGCGACGGATGTCGATTACCGATGCCGAGGGATGGAGTCCCAGCAAAGAGTAATAGGTGGGTTCACTGCTTTGTCGCATTGCCCCATGTTGATTCACGGCTGATTGAGTCACCTTGCAATCAAGTTTTTCCTAATCCTAATATTGTAAACCTCTCAACTCCATTACTGACGAGCATCTAATGTTTTAATCAAAGGGTACTTAGCGGTAGATATCGCGTCGATGGCCAACTTGAAGGACTGTGATCATTGTTTGCTCGTCATCAATCTCCTAAAGCACACGATAATTACCAATTCGGATACGCCATCCTTCGCGGTTAGTCAATTTTAAGCAACCAGGGGTCTAGGGTCTTCAACGAGAGCGCGAATACCTTCTATCACTCGTTCGTAAGTATCAAGAATTACTTCAATGCGATTTCCTTTTTCATCTACTATGAATCTTTCTTTAAAAGAATCCATTTAACTTTACTTATCCTTTTTGCTAAAATGCTATATCTTATTTAATTTAAATGCTAAGTCAGAGCAAATGAAGCAGTTCATCTCTACGTTTTCGTTTGAATTCTATAATATCTGCAAGGTATATCATGACGATGGATTGGAAGCACATTACAGAAACGAATATTTAGGCAAGTAAAGCCATTTGTTGTGGATGAAGCATTGTAAAGTAGCTTTTCATATTCTGGGCGATTTGTGCAGTCTACGAATACTTTGCTGAACTATAGAGCCAATCTCATCCCAATAAAATAAAGCTTTGCGAAGCCACCGACCAGAAGGAACAGAAATGTTGGGATAATAAAGAATTGTGCGCTTTGATTGGTATAACCACTATTTTTTATCATACCTTTCTATCAGCAGCGTTGATTTATTAGAGCCGTACTTGCTTGTGTAAAAAATAGCTCGCTAAACTATATCATCCCTAACTGATTAAATCCGCGCGGGGTTTAAAGGTTTCAATTTGGCGCAACTTCTCATAGAGTTCCCGTTCTTCGCTGCTAATAGTTTTCGGAGCCACTATCTGAATTTCCACCAGTTGATCGCCACGTTTGCCGTTTTCGTTGGGGTAGCCTTTATTTGCCAAACGAAATCTTTGACCAGATCTAACTCCTGGGGGAATCGTCATTTTCACAGGCCCATCAAGAGTGGGTGCTTCTACCTGCCCTCCCAAGACTGCTTCGGTGGGAGTAATGGGTACCTGACAGAAGATATTGGCACCTTCAAGCTTAAACAGAGGATGCGGCTCGACGGTAATTTTTAAGTACAAGTCACCGCCACCAATGCCTTGGTTTCGCAAACGGATAGTTTGCCCTGTTACCATAGCTGGGGGCATATTTACTTCTAGCGATCGCCCATCTTCTAGACGAATGCGTTCAGTACCACCTTGATAAGCTTTTTCTAATGGTAGAGTCAACCTGGCTTCTATATCTCGACGGGTAGGACGGGGATTGACTGTGTATTCAACTTTTGTTCTTGGGGTACGAAACGGATCGCTAGTTGTCTTGGTACTTCCCCCATTTTTATTTTCTTGGCGACTGCCTACACCGATTACCTGATTAATAAAACTTTCAAAATCAGCAAATTGGCTGGGATCTACTTCTTGATTGCCATTGCGATTAGTAGAGCGATTATCGCTCCACTGTTTAGCTTTAGGTGTCTGTTTGTTGACAAAGCCTTTTTGCTTCCAGTAGCGGCTAAACTGATCGTACTGTGCCCGCTTCGCTGGATCAGAAAGGATTTCATAGGCCTCACCGATATCTTTAAATTTATCCTCTGCTGCCTTATTTCCTGGATTGAGGTCGGGATGATACTGGCGTGCTAAACGTCGATAAACCTTTTTAATTTCCTCACTAGAGGCTTCTTTAGGTACTCCCAAAATTTCGTAGTAATCTCGAAAATTCTGCAAATTTTGCATAGTCAGTTATTTAACTTGAGATTTTAGATTTTGCGAAAAGTCGTAAGGAATGTTTCCCTCCGTAACAAACTTTTCCAGACACATCTTGGTAATAAGTAACGGATACCATCAGCTGTTATTTTTTTTGATTACTGCTGACTATTAACAAATTACCAATCAACAATTATCAAATCCGAATTTTGAATCAATTTAATTCGCTTTTTCGGGCTACTAGACCCATGCGGTAGCATGAGGGCGAGGTTACCCGCCATTTTAGGAGTATTACAACCAATCATCATCGTCATCATCCCAGTTATCCTGGTAGCTTGGGCGAGATCTGCGAGGAGAACGGTTGTCAGGGTAAGAGGAACGACTATCTCTGTCATAATCTCTAGTAGAGTCTCTACCATAGTCTCTAGTAGAGTCTCTACCATAATCTCTGCCATAGTCTCTACCATAGGAATCACGTTCCCGATAGGTATCTCGCGGAAAATCGCGTTCTTTTTCTTTATCGCCAGTAAAGATGTCTCGAATAGTGCCAAACAAGTCGTCATCTTCGTCCTCAGCATAATACTGGCGGACTTCCCGGTTTAGCTCATACAAAGCATCTTGCAGGTCGGCGTAAGCTTGGTCAATGCCGCGATCATCGTCTTGTTGTAAACTCTCCTTCAGTTCCCGGCAAATATTATCAATTCTTTGGCGGCGGCTGCGGGCAAACTGCATACCAAACTCTAGCGCCACTTCTCTAAGTTGTCGTTCTGCTTGTAAAATCAAAGCCTCAGATCGAGTACGCTTTTCTACTCTTTCTTTGCGTTCTCGGTCGATGTCGGCATATTTCTGGGCATCCTGAATCATTCGATTCACTTCTGACTCGCTCAAAGTAGAAGCGCCTTGGATGGTGATACTTTGCTCTCGTCCAGTAGTTCTATCCAAAGCTGTTACTTGTAAAATACCATTGGCATCAATATCAAATGATACCTGAATTTGTGGTATGCCTCTGGGTGCTGGCGGGATGCCATACAGTTTGAAACGCCCCAGTGACTTGTTATTAGCAGCCATTTCCCGTTCGCCTTGGACTACGTGGATTTCCACAGTGTTTTGGTTATTTTCTGACGTGGAGAAAATATCAGAACGGCGTACTGGGATGGTAGTGTTACGGGGAATAAGTTTTTTCATCACGCCCCCAATGGTTTCCAACCCCACTGATAACGGTGTGACATCTAAAAGCAACACATCTTTAAGTTCGCCTGCGAGAATACCTGCTTGAATTGCTGCACCTACTGCCACCACTTCGTCAGGGTTGACATTTTCACTCGGTTCTATGCCAATCAAGTCACGCACTAGCTGCTTCACCATGGGGATGCGTGTGGAACCACCCACTAACACAACTTCTTCAATGTCATCTGGTGAGAGACCTGAATCTTTTAAGGCCCGTTTGACTGGTGTTCGCAAGCGTCCCACCAAATCACCGCACAAACCCTCAAACTGAGAACGAGTTAGGCGAGTTTCTAGATGTTTAGGGCCATCTTCAGTTGCGGTTATAAAGGGCAAGTTAATATCAGTAACGCTAACAGCAGAAAGTTCTATTTTGGCTTTTTCTGCGGCTTCCATCAGACGTTGCAAAGCTTGGCGATCGCGTCTTAAGTCTACCCCTTCGGCTTCCAAAAATTGCTCTGCTAACCAATCTACAATCTTTCTGTCAAAATCATTACCGCCAAGCTGCGTATCTCCACTAGTGGCTTTGACTTCGAAAACTCCATCACCCACTTCTAGAATGGATACGTCAAAGGTTCCACCACCCAAGTCAAAAACTAAGATAGTTTCGGTATCACCACGATCTAAACCGTAAGCTAAAGAGGCGGCGGTAGGTTCATTAAGAATCCGTAGTACTTCTAAACCAGCAATCCTACCAGCATCCCTGGTGGCTTGCCGCTGAGAATCATTAAAATAAGCAGGAACTGTAATCACTGCCCCTGTTACTGGTTCACCCAAGTAGCGACTGGCATCTTCTGCCAATTTCTTCAGCACCATTGCCGAAATTTCTTCTGGGGCAAATTCCTTACTTAAACGGGGGCAGGCAATTTTAATATTACCAATTTCGTCTTTGCGGATAGTATATGGTACACGCTTCGATTCTGGGTTAAGTTCACCATACTTGCGCCCAATGAAACGTTTCACTGCGAAAAAGGTATTTTGGGGGTTCAAAACGGTTTGTCGCCGTGCCATTTGCCCGACTACTCTTTCGCCTTCTTTGCTGAAACCAACTACGGAGGGGGTTGTTCGCATTCCTTCTGCATTGGCAATCACCACCGGCTTGCCACCCTCCATAACGGCGACTACTGAGTTGGTTGTACCCAAGTCGATGCCGACTACCTTGCCCATGCGTTACTCATCTCCTAGCGTGTCTTATACAATTATTATGAATGTGCGAGACTACCTCTAGCTTTTTGCTCTAGGATTGAAAGCCCTCAATGGTATAATAGTCATTATTAAGGTAGTAAGGGCCAGAATTTTAGCTAGAGGAGCTAGTTGCAAGACTAGGATAACATTGACTATGGTTAGTGTGTCCAAACAGTCTTAATTCTTGGAGTTTAAGAGATTTAGTTGAGTGTATCTGCAAGATGGGAAATGCACTCTAATAATACTTGCTCTGTGTTTCCCCCTGTCTGCAAACTTTGATATTGCGACTACTTTAAAAATTTGAATTTAAAAGCACGATTACAAACTCACCTGACGGAAATAGCCAGAGAACGCGATCCTTACATGGCAACAGCTGGGTATTTTTTTGTCCAAGAATACATCCGTCAGCAATTTGAACAATGGGGAAGTGTGGAAATCCACACCTTTCGAGTAGGGAGCAAAATCTGCAAGAATCTCATATTGAATTTGCCTTCTCAATTTAGAGGGCAAAAAAAAGATTTGCCACCAATTTTAATTGCTGCTCACTATGATGCTGTACCCGGAACACTAGGGGCTGATGATAATGCTACAGGTGTGGCAGTGTTGATAGAATTGGCTAAAAATTTCGCCACTGAACCCATGAGATATCCTTTAAGGCTGGTGGCTTTTGATATGGAAGAATATGGCCTACTGGGTAGTGCTGACTATGTAGCCTTGTTGCGTCAACAAAAGCAACCACTACGGTTAATGATGTCTCTAGAAATGTTGGGTTATAAGGATTCTCAGCCTAATTCCCAAAGTTACCCACCACCTCTAGAACGCTTTTACCCAAATCGTGGTGATTTTATTGCTTTAATTGGTAATTGGCGGACAATACCTGACTTAATTAGAATTAGCCGTAGTATTCGCAATATTGGGGTAGCTAGTCAATGGTTACCAGTACCGAATCGAGGTTTGATAGTTCCTCAAACTAGGCTGAGTGATCATGCACCTTTTTGGGATGCAGGCTATCCAGCAATTATGGTGACAGATACGGCATTCTTGCGTAATCCCCACTATCACAAACCTAGCGATACCATTGCTACTTTGGATTTAGATTTTCTGACTGGCGTATGTGAAGGATTGGAAATTGGTATTCGACGGTTATGAAATCGCAATTTATTATTTCTTATTTTCCTACTTAACTGACACTAAAGTCTTCTGTGTTGTTCACATTATTGATATGCGATCGCACATTTGGACTCAGACTCATTAAATCCTCAATATTGCGTTTCATTGTGTTGCAAATTGTATCAAGGGGTAAGTCATTAGCGTCATAGCCGAAAGGGTTTTCTATCTCTAAACCAATGGCTTCAATGCCAAATAAAGTAAAACTTACTAAAGCAGCGATTACGCCTGTCCACCAACCAAGACTGTCTACCATTTGGAAAGGTAGCAAGAGACAATATAGAAATAGTAATTGCTTCAAATGAATAGCATAAGCAAGCGGCATAGGCGTTCTTAAAATCCGTTCGCAAATTCCTAAATTATCTACCAGATTATTCAATAACTCTTGCATAGATGTTAACTGATAGCTATTGAGGCAATTGCGGTTATATTGTCGTTGTAAATAATCTCCTATCCAAAAAGCTACTTCTATGGGAGGATTATTCATAATTTTTAGTTCTAAATACATAGAAGACGGCATTAATTCTTGCAACTCACGATTTACAGGTTCACCCCGTAAATGCAATTTGGTAGCTACAGCAAAAGCAACTAATAACCGTAAAGCTGCAATTTTATCTTTTCTATCTTCAGGGGAAATTTCATCAATAGTTACCCATATTTGTCGCGCCAAATTACGGACAGTATTTACGATGGAACCCCAACTTTTTCTACCTTCCCAAAAGCGCTCATAAGCTGTATTTGTGCGAAAAACCAGCAGTAAACCTAAAACAATACTGGGAATAACGCTTCCTAAAATAGGTTGGGAAACAGGGAATTTAAAATAGTGAAGTATAGAAATAATAACACCGAAAATTCCACAACATAAAACATTTTTATAAATTGCTGCGATTACCGAACCTTTAAGCTGTAAAACCATTGGAAACCATTGTTCTTTGCCAGCCTTCATGCAATTTACCTAAATAATCTGTGAATTTTCAGTCTGTTAATTTAAAAATAATAACTCTATTAGTAGCATAATTGGCAATGGTGATTATAGACGAAATTGTGTAAGTGGTGTAATGTTTGTCATGCAGCTTTGTGAGCTAATAAACAGGCTTAATTCAATTCAGTCGGAGGATGATCACCCCATCGCTGTTAGCGTGGATGGTATAGCGACACATTGCGATCGCAATCTCACTCTGTCCTTTTATATACTTGCACACCCATTTCCAACTCACCCCACACTTCCTTTAACACTTTTTCTATCCCTTGACTGATTAATTACTCTTGCACCCTTAACATAATGGGCAGGTATAAAACAACAAGAAGGAACACCCATGACTGAAGATTTGAAGAAAGGTGACAAGGTGAAGTGGAATACAGCACAAGGTGAAACCACTGGTGAAGTAGAAAAAAAATTAACTTCACCTACAGAGATTAAAGGACATCATGTTGCCGCCTCAAAAGAGAATCCAGAGTACTTGGTGAAAAGCGACAAATCTGGCAAAGAAGCCGCCCATAAACCTGATGCTCTGGATAAAATTGAAGAGTAATATAACGTTATGAGTAAAGATGTTAAATCAGTGATAGATGAGTTTCATTCCTCAGTTAATATGACACCAAAAGAATTAGAATCTTGGTTAAAAACAGAGGACTCTCTATCAGTTGGACAAAAAGA
Organism: Mojavia sp.; assembly: GCF_059505145.1. Classification (NCBI taxonomy): domain Bacteria; kingdom Bacillati; phylum Cyanobacteriota; class Cyanophyceae; order Nostocales; family Nostocaceae; genus Mojavia; species Mojavia sp. The sequence goes on along the minus strand of NZ_JCACKA010000074.1, from coordinate 287,143 downwards.
AGGTGATGACGAATCTATTGGGCATAAATCTGGTAAGCGAATCATCAATTTGTTGAATAAGAACAAAGATGACTACACCGATGATGATTTATCGCACATGAAAAAAGTTGTCAGCTACATCCATCGCCACTCAGCACAGCAGCCTCAAGGCGATGTTGAACATACGCGCTGGCGCTACTCGTTGATGAATTGGGGACACGATCCCCTAAAAGTTAATAGTTAACAGTGAGGAGTTTTTTAACTTCTCATTCGTAGCCATAATTCAGCCAAACCAGTGAGACGGTTCCAAGCCAGGTTGAACTGTTTCACAAAGGTGATGGCTGATCCAATCTGACTTATCTTGAAAGATAGAGGAAATTCCTTGATGAATCAAATTTTGTAAATGTAGTTGCTGCTCCAAAGGGCCACGAGGTAATTTATAGTTGAGCAAGCACTCTTTATCAGCTTCAAAAAGCAGATTTTGTCCAGCAAACATCGTGTAATCAAGGCAGGGAATACGGTTGAGGACGAATGCAATTAATTCTTGGCGCAAGTCAGGAATTGCAAAGGCTTGTTGGTAAGGATGATATGGATATGTATCCAAAACACTTTCAATTTCTCCTAACACCGTTTGTTGTGTTAATTTGACTACTGTTTTCATAAATTGTTTATCTCCTTTTGTTATTCAGCTAATCAGCCATGCAGAGAAAGTTCACTTGCAGGCAATGTAGTTATGACAATCAGTTGGAATTGATTGAAGTGAAAGGATGCTCTAGCGCTGAATCTAAATTTTTAATTTGTACGACAATAAACATCAAGCTCTGCTGTTTTTAGTTAAGCCTGATATTTTTTCACAGTATAACCTCGGAAATCAGTATGTAAAGGTTTGGTAAAGTACTGATATTCTATCGATACGATGACAATTATTCCAAAATTATGTAATTTTGGTTAAAAACTACACAAAACGCATCATATAATATTAGGGATCAATTTTGCCGCTCGGAACTAAGATGAATTCTGGTTAAATCTTCAGGAAATTTGAATTGACAGTATTGTTTACATTACTTATTAAAGTAACCACCAGCGATCGCCACCTCATTTGACAGTAAATATACTATCTAATGTAAAGAACTGATTGTTTAGTATGTAAATTCACAGCCGTAATTATAGCAACCTACTATACTGGGCAATCAGCCTATGTCACACAAATTTAAAGTATCAAAGAAGTTAAAAGATTATTAACATTCGGTAGCGGTAAATGCTGTAGATGATGATTAATTTCAACAGCAGCAGCTATTCCAGAAAGCATCGCACCTTCTATAAGATTGCCACCGCACCAATCACCGCAACAAATTAAGGGTAAAGGAGTTGTAGTAGATAAAACAGCTTCGTACCAAAAAGTCTTAGGAAAGGCATAACGCCAGCGATGTACTTGCATCCACTCAGGATTTTCTAGCCAGGGAAGTACCAAAAGTTGGGCTGCACGCTGCAACATATACTGTCCAGCTGGTTGTAAATCTAGGGATTCTAGGTGAAGTTGAGCAAAATCAGCGCTACTTTGCACTACAAAATGTGGTTGCTGAGGATTGAGACGCTTACTGCTATCCAAACCAATCCATGCCAAGTCAGCATTATTTATAAAATTCAAAGCTTTCCATTGCGGTAATGGTTTGCACGTAGGTGCATATCCGGCAATTACACTGATAGAGGGATAAAATTCTATAGAACGCAGATTATCAAGAAAAACTGCATCTAAAACCCTGTCACTCAAGGGTGCTAACAGTGCCAAAGCTTGGGGCGCGGGAATAGCGAAAACTAAAGTTTTAGCAGTTAATTCTTCATTACTAGATTCAAGATTGAGTCGCCAACTATTTTCGGGAGTTGGGGTAACGGCGATGACACGCTGATTCAGCAATATATCCAAACCTTGGGCGAGAAATTTAGCAACAGTACTCATTCCCTGAGGTGCGACATATCGAGGGCTACGGCTTTGAGGTTGAGATATAGAAGCATCTGCTGTCAGTTCATAAACTGTATCCGTCCAGATTTCTAGTAGATGGCGATTGCGCGGAGCGCAGCGCCCTAAAGGGCGATCGCATAGTAACTCCACAAAACGTCCCAGCAATTCACCCTTGGGTTTGAGATAACAAGCCCCATGATCCGCGCAAGTTCCATGCAAGCGGCGTGTGGCAACTCTTCCCCCTAAACCGCGGGACTTTTCCACAACTAACACCGAATATCCCGCTTGGCTTAATTGCTGGGCGCAGGCTAAACCAGCCATGCCCGCACCAATTATTGCAACATCAATCATGAATTAATAGTCCTTAGTCATTGGTCATTGGTTATTATCAAATGACACAAGACAAAAGGACTACTCAATGACTGCTGAAAGCTAATAGTAGAATAAGGTACAGCAGCATGGAAGGGAGGAACGGAAATTGGATGAACTGAGGGCGGCGTTAGAGATGGCAACCGAAGAAGAACTGCAAGACTTAACGGCAATTCTGTTTAGTCGTAAGTTCAATCCCTTAGACTATGTTCAGACACCTGAACCGATTGAAGTCCAAAGCCAAGACCGCAAAGCTTGGCTAGATACACTGGAGAATCGTTTCCGCTTTTTGGCAGCAGATGGAATGACGGTTTTACGGGGACGCACCAACCAAGTAACTTACCGACAAGCGCTAGTTCAAGTATGTAAGTATTTAAAAATTCCTTATTCTAGTCAGCTGGCAACGGTTGATTTAGAAGCAGAGGTATTTTTGCATCTATTAGGTCATGTGTGGAAAAAACTGCCAGAAGACGAGAAACAAAAGTTAACTGTGCGAGTGCAGCGTCAGTTGATCAAATCAGAAGGACAAGAACCGCTACCAATTTTATTGCAGCGCGATCCTTTAGGATTAATTTTCAAAGGCGGTAGTGCCTTGGCGGTCACTTCTGTAATCCAGCCATTTGTGCTTAAACAAATCGCCCGTCAATTTGCTATGCATTTTGCTACCTATCAAGTAGCCAAACAAACTGCCATTCAAGGTTCAGCAGTTGCTACAACTCAGTTTCAAAACTATATAGTGTTGCAAATGGCACGGCGGGGTATGACTATGAGTGCAGCTCGTTATGGCGCAGTTCGTAGTGTTTTTGCTTTTATTGGGCCAGTGATGTGGACTTGGTTTTTTGCTGACTTGGGATGGAGAGCGATCGCCACTAACTACGGTAGAATCATTCCTACCATTTTTGCCTTAGCTCAAATTCGTCTCACCCGTGCTGAATGTTGGGAGCCAGCTTGAAAAAGGCTTATTACCATCCCAATTCTGCTTTGCAATTCCCTTGGAATTTAACTCAATGGGGGCTACTAGTCTTCCCATTGAGTCCCTTTTTAGGGGCTGTATGTATAGTTTTGGCATCTTTAATTACTTGGCAGCGACAATACCGCACCATTGTCCGCCGCCCCCTCAACTGGGGATTTGCGCTTCTTAGCGTATTACTCATAATTACAGCTGCGTTTGCCTATGACAAAACACCAGCTTTTATCGGTTTATTCAATTTCTTACCATACTTTATTGTTTTTGCTGGGCTTAGCGCCCTAATTCAGACAATTGCACAATTGCGTCAACTGGCTTGGATTTTGGTAATCGGTTCCGTACCAATAGTAATTCTAGGCTTGGGGCAATTATTTTTGGGCTGGAGTCTGAATTTTACGTTGTTGTGGGTTGTATTAGAGTGGGCGATCGCACCTGGAGGGCAACCACCAGGTCGCATGGCTTCAATATTAATGCACGCCAACACTCTAGCTGCTTATCTAGTTATAGTTTTCATCCTCGGCTTAGGATTGTGGCTAGAACAATGGCAGTTAAGGATGAGGACAATTTCCCAATCCCCAATCCCCAGTCCCCAATCCCCAATCCCCAGTCCCCAATCCCCAATCCCCAATCCCCAATCCCCAATCCCCAGCCCCCAATCCCCAATCCCCAGTCCCCAATCCCTAATTCCTAATCCCCAATCCCCAATCCCCCTCCTCTTTCTGACCGTGACCGGAATTGCCAACTTCATTGCCCTGATTTTTACTAACTCACGCAATGGATGGGCGATCGCAATTTTTGCTTGTTTAGCTTTTGCATTTTACCAAGGTTGGCGGATTCTTGTAGGCGGCGTTGCTAGTGTCGTTGCTACGGTGCTTTTGGCAGCTTTTGCTCCCTTACCTGTGGCGCAGTTTTTTCGTCAGTTCGTTCCTGCTTTCTTTTGGGCGCGGTTAAATGATGATATGTATCCCGACAGACCAGTTGCCTTAATGCGAAAAACCCAGTGGGAGTTTGCCTGGTCTTTAACTCAGCAGCACCCTTGGACTGGTTGGGGTTTACGCAACTTCACCGCACTCTACGAAGCCAAGATGCAAATTTCCTTAGGTCATCCCCACAACTTATTTTTGATGCTATCTGCTGAAACTGGTCTGCCGAGTACTCTTTTGTTTTGTAGTTTAATCGCTTGGATTTTGACGACATCCATTCAACTACTACGAAACTCAAAATATAAATATATAGATCAAGAAGACAGATTGATATTTTTTAGTTATATCGTGGTTCTGTTCGGTTGGTTGCTATTCAATACTGTTGATGTTACCTTATTCGATTTCCGGTTAAATACGCTTTCGTGGTTAATGTTATCTGCTGTTTGTGGAGTAGTGTATCGCAACAAACAACACTATAGGCTTCAAGCTAATTCAAAGTAGTCAAGCAGAGAATTTTGGCATTTACAAAATATATAAATGACATTTTTTACGTGCATACACTGAAGTTATTTATATATTTTGGTTAATAAAATTACTGTATTCACGTCTGTGAGTGTGGTTAATTTCAAATTAGCCACTGTTGCTGATTGTTGGGAAGGTGTAAGGACAACCCTTCTGGGGTTTTCCTGCATTTTGGGCATCTCTTGCAGATGCCTTTTTTTATGTGTTGTTTTCGTCATTAACGCAAGTTTAAAAAATATTGCATTAAGGCTTCTTATCTGCAATCAAATTCTTTAGGGTTAGAAATGCTAACCTCTGTTTGATTTCTTGCTGACTTGATTAAAAAGTATTAGAATTTGCAAGCTAAACTTGTTGTAGACGGTCAAGTGCCTGAAATAAAACCACAGATAAACCACAGAAAAATCTGAGAGGGCGTCTTCCGCATACCCAATACCCAGTACCTAATCATGGCAACTTGGCAATGTATAAAGCAATGTGGAGCCTGCTGTAATCTTGATCCAGCAGAGCGTCCAGACATAGAAGAGTATCTCTCAGCCGCAGAACTGGAAATTTATTTCAGTATGGTAGGCGAAGGGGGATGGTGTGTGAATTTTGACCATACCACACGAGAATGCCGCATTTACCCGAATCGTCCTCGCTTCTGTCGGGTGGAAACTGAGATATTTCAGGATATGTATGGGATTGAGCCAGAAGATTTAGATGATTTTGCTATTGATTGCTGTCGCCAACAGATAGAAGGAGTTTATGGCGATCGCAGTCTAGAAATGCTCCGCTTCGATAAAGCTGTTGGTCTGTAAGATAACCCGATCTTCTTTCCCCTTGTCCTCTTCGATTAGGAGCGTTAGCCTGACAAGCATAAACTTGTCTAGTTCGGAATTGCAGTACTACTACAGTTGCAATCTATTACAACAATCTGAGAAAATGAGAAAAATATGAAAACAACCTCGTCACAAAATTATTGCCTGTGAAACTTGACTCTGCACCATTAAGCCTTTCTGACAAATACCAGACTGAAAGCCAGCCAGAACCACAACACATCACCAGTATTAACTTAACTACTGCAACTATTGAGCCGATTCAGCCTGAAATTATTGATAGTCCTAAAAGGCAGCAATCAGTAGCGGTTGTTTTCGGTACTACTTTCGCCACCATTTTTTTAGCTGAAATTGGAGATAAGACTCAGTTATCTACCTTATTAATGAGTGCAGAATCTCATGCACCTTGGATAGTATTTATGGGGTCTGGGGCTGCACTAATAACCACTAGCTTATTAGGCGTACTGTTAGGAAGTTGGATATCTAGCCGACTCAGCCCAAAAACCGTAGAAAAATCATCAGGAGTAATGTTATTGGTGATTTCCCTTCTGCTGTTTTGGGATGTATTTCACGGTTAAGAGTCGTTTAATTGTTTTCTGTTTGTCCCCTCTCCCCTTAATCACATGGACTGGCATCTTTTAGGACTGAGCTTTATTACAGTTTTTTTATCAGAATTAGGTGACAAAAGCCAGTTAGCGGCGATCGCGCTTTCAGGTCGTAGCCAATCTCCGCGTGCTGTGTTTTTTGGTACTGCGGCTGCCCTATTGTTAACTAGTTTGTTGGGAGCATTAGCAGGGGGAGCCGTTGCAGAATTATTACCTACACGTTTGTTAAAGGCGATCGCTGCTTTAGGATTTGCAATACTTGCCGCACGCCTGCTGTTGTTTAGTGATTCTGAATCAACGCACTAACCGAAAAATAAATTATCCAGTCTTGGAAACCCTTAATTATCCCTGACGTTACATATTCAAATCAATAGAGCCGTTTTCCAGGTATGGAATACCAAAAATTTGTGGGCGCACAAACCAAACATTGTTGTGCCCCCACCGTGTTTATCTATGCATGAGATTTAAATCTTAAGCTTGCTGTCGCCAGTACCAGTTTAAAAGTGTACCACCCGCTATAAGCTTGGCTGCTTCTAATATCCAATAGCCGCCGTGAAGTAAATTCATTGTTGCCGGAATAGTAGTCTCTACATCAAATGCGTTGAGATGAACTCCGATAGCGCTCATTTGCGGAGTTAAAAGATAGGTTTCCAGCAGCGCTATAGCTAGCAGGATTACAGATAAAACAATTCCGTTCAGACGCCAGTGAGATTGGGTTTTGCTTAAAGCTAATACACCAGTCAATACTACAGCAGCAGATAATAATTCTACACGATTAAAATTCCAAAAAATTACATAGCCAGCTGTAGTAAAACCAGCTTGGGTCATCATGCCAGAAACATAAAGACTAGGCATAATTACCCAATCCAAAATTAGGCTAGCACTGAGCCAAAAGCCTAAAGTCAATAAAATAGCAGGTTGCCAAATTGCCCGTTTGAATTGAAGGTTAGAAATAGCATTCATAAGAATAATTGCGTGCGTGATATTTGTAGTCTCTCTCTCTAGAAGTAGCTTTGACAACACTTATCAATTATCCTTTACAAAGCAGTTACAACTTCAAAAAGTTAACATTACAATTGTTTAGTTTTATTGCTGAAGTAATCTAATTAATCATTAACAGGACTTACGCAAAATTATGAAAAAACGAACCGCAAAGGACACGAAGGGCACGAAGGAAAGAGGTTTTCAGAGAGTTCTTGCGTAAGCCCTAATTAAATTTAATTGAAAAAGTTTCGTTATTGTCTAGGATATCTAAATTGCTTAAATCTGATTGATGAACAGTGTGATCAACTTTCTATTCAAACTGCTCGTCGTTTTTGGGTGTACGCACTCTGATATCCACCTCAGTCAGATCCGTATCAAAAACATGGCGGACATGAATGAATTCATCTTGTGCAGAGATCTGAAGAACATCTTCTACTTTTGCCCTAACTCTGTTCTTAATAGGTTGAGCAGGGTTACCTGCATAAATTATCATTGGCTCTAATGAGCGTCCAGTCACGCCACCCAAGGTCAACACTGCTCCTTGACCGACTGTGACTCCAGGCCCAATTACCGACTTAGCGGCAATCCAGCTACTCTCATGTATGTGAATTGGTGCAGGAATTAATCTAAAATCTGGATGATACCAATCATGATTGCCAGTGCAGAGATACACCCCTTGCGACAGACAAACATGACTTTCAATTACTACAGGCGCAAGGTTATCAATCCAAGCATTTTCCCCAATCCAAACAAAATTACCAACTGTTAATCGCCAGGGAAACTTGACCCGCACTCCTGTTTTAATGCGAACACCTTTGCCAATGCTAGCTCCAAAACTGCGAAGCACCCAAACTTTTATCTTTGAGAAGGGAAGCCAGCTACTCTCAACTAAAGGTGATCCAAAGAAATGCCACAAAAGTTGCTTCCAGTAGGGTGCGCCTGGGGTGTAACTGCCAAGGGTATAGTTATCTAAATGCATATATAGGACTCATATTTGATTTTTGAACAAAATTCAGTACACCTTTATTCCTTCTTCCCAGTCCCCAGTCCCCAATCCCCAGTCCCTTACCTCTACGAGTGATTCAGAAATCAAATCGGATTGCTATAGTTGCTTAGTTAAGCTTAGGGTTAAGGCTTGCTCCGGTACCTCCTGAGACAATCCAGAAGAGGGAACGCCCAATATCACGTAGGATGTGGAGATAGAGGTAAAGGTTATGCCTTGGCTACCAAAAACAAGAATAGCAATGGTTTTGGCTCTAGGCATATGAAAATCGGAGGTAATTAAGTAGACATGCTGAATACAGCGTTGTTTAAATTCTGCAACTAGAGAAGCGAAGTTAGTAACAGTGTCAACAGCACGGTAGTCGAGGTGAAGGCGGCTAGTTGGGATATCTGCGTTATAAAAGATAGTATAAGCTCTATTTAGAGGTGAGCCACTGAAAATCCAAACGTCTAGATTAGGATGTTTTTGGGCAAATTGGGCAGTGAATTTTTCTCGGTCTGAATCGCCACCAAGGGTGAGGATAGCTTGGGCGTAGGGGCTTTGGTAGGATGCGATCGCTATTTTAATAAGGATAACAGTTAGCAAAACCAAGATAAGAAGATAAATATATTAAGTTCATCCCACCTCCTTGATGGAGTCGGCAATCAAGCGTCAACTTCTGTAAAAGAGCATCTCAATTTTGCACAAATTTTGCTGAAGGATGCGGCTACACAAACTAAGTTGCCGATCTAAGCTTCTAGCCTGTGGGCATTTTCGCTAAATTTCTTCTGGATTAATCCCCATTGCTCGGAGTCTTTGAGCTAATCTATCAGCTTTTTGTTCTGCCTGTTGTGCCCGTTGGCGTTCTTGCTCGGCCCGTTGACGTTCTTGTTCAGCACGTTGGCGTTCTTGCTCCACTAATTCACTTCCCCAAGGCAGTAAATTTCCTGATTTATCCCACCAGCGTAGCCAATAGCTTTCTAACTCTGCTTTTCTTCCCATCCACACGCCCAAAAATAAGCCCAAGGCTTCTATCCAAAAGCGTCCGTTTTCATCTGGGGGTTGTTGTTGATACTTACCCTGCACCAAGAAGTAGACTTCTAATACTCCGATTTGAGGGTGGAAAATTACGTAGACGGGGATAGATAAAATCTGTTCGTAAAAGTACCACTTGCCATAGGGATAGTGAGGATTAATCGAGTATTCGCCCCCCTCTGTGGCAGAGATAAACTCCATAACTAGGGCAGGCTTTTCTCCTTCTGCTTGGGGGGTGTAGCTGCGGCGAATTTCTCCTGAAGGTAGAGGATGAACCGACGGGACGTAAACCCAATCGGGAGCTTTGACGATAGTTTTGTCAGCAACTGTGGCACAAAGACCAAAATTAGAGGTAATCAACATTGATTCGAGAATCAAGCCTGCTAACTCTAGGGATTCTCGCAGGGCGGCGGCTAGTAGGGGTTGCAGGTTACTTTCCACAGGTTCATCGGGCAAAGGAAAATCAGCAGGTAGTTTCTGCCAAGTAATCGGGGGTAGGGCATTTGCCGGGTGACCTTGTAGGGCTGTCATGATCTTAATTTAGGCGATCGCTAGCAGGGTCGATTTAATATATTATACAAAGTTAACTAATTATGATATTTTAGGTCAGCGATCGCATTTACAAATGGTTGAGGACAGAGGCGATCGCTATTTGTAAGGAGATGATACTCAGCAGCATTAGAATAAAATCTGCTAGACCAAAAACACAAAAACTTTTTGGATTGACAATGTAACCTTTTCACTAAAATAATTATTGATTAGCTGATGGAGTTGTAGCAGAATTATGTTTTTAATTTCTCTGCTTCAATCAGATGAATTGCCAGCAGAATCTCCGCCAATACCCGCTGGAATGCATAGTAAAAACCATGCCAACCGTCGAGAATACCGCCTTTGAGGATGAGGCAATAAAATAGGATGATGATGGGAGCAAGGATTTTTTGTTTGCGGATGCGATCGCCTAAGCTTAGTTCAATGCTAGGTGTTTCTAATATCTTTTTAGCTTCAATCACCATATAGCGATCCTGTGCCCATAGCCAACGGCTCAGAGGTTTGCGATCGTCATGGTAAATGAAACCAGAGAGTTTACTTGATGATCCTTTCACCTCTAGCAATTGAGTATGGCCATCGTCAATATAAATGGCTTTAGCTTTTCGGAATAGTACCTGGCGGGGAGGTAACAAAGTACCATGCAGTGGTTTACCAAAGACGCAATATTTAAACGGTGCAAAGTAACCATCAATAGATGAATCTATCGAAAGTTCTTTAATCTCTGCGATCAGTTCATCCGTAACAATGTAATCGGCATCAAGGGAAAGAACCCATTCCGATTCAACTTGCTCTAAACCATAATTCCATTGTGAAGTATGGGTATCAAATTTACGCTGAGATAGCTTAACTTGAGGATAGGAGTGTAAAATCTCTAAAGTTTCATCTGTGCTGTAACTATCAATTACAACTATTTTCTTTGCCCAAGTGATACTTTGCAAAGTGCGCTCAATATTGAGCGATTCGTTATATGTGAGTATAAGAGGAGTAACTTCTTTGAGCATCAATAACTCTATTTTTTTGACAAATTAAAGTTGTAAAACCTCTAAGACCAAGCTTATCTTTTAATTTAGTAAAATTAGATTCGGTAAGCTGATCAAGAACCAAATTATCATTTAAGTAAAATATCTGAAATCCCAGGCCAATAATATATTTGAATAAATCATCTGGTTTATAACCTGACATTTCTTGTGAGAGCATATTCAATTCAATGAAGATAACTAAACCAGGAGAAGATTTGATGACAGCATCTAATCCCTTTAACACGTTGATTTCCCATCCTTCAACATCAATTTTTAGAAAATTAATACTATTAATTTTCCTTTTATGCAAAAAAGATGTACCATTGACTAAATCTACTTTGTATTTTTTTATATCGGCTACTGATTTTTCATGTTCAAGTAAATGTTCTGCTGGATATTCAGATAAAAAAGAAGCAGTATTTATATTATTATTAGCAACAAACAAATTTAAAGAATCATTTTCTTCTGACAATCCTAAGTTTAAACATTCTACATTTTTTCTATTTTTAGTATTTTTTTGTAAGATTGAAAAAGTCTCAGGATTTGGTTCAAAAGCTATGACATATCCATTCTCTCCTATATATTTGGAAAACTTTAAAGAAAAATATCCAATATTAGCCCCAACGTCAAGTACCAAATCACCTTCTTTCAGAAATTGCGGTAATAAATCACAATATTCTTTTTCATAATTACCAAAAATAATTTCTAAAGCAAATTGAAGATATGGATGTGGCCCTAAATCTATACCTCCTAATAAACTGTAAAGTTTCAATATATTTTCAGTTATATACCTCATGAATTCGTGAACTTTTTTGTACTTGCTTATGCTAGACATCCTATAGAGATTTAACATTTTTATAATTTCTCCAAATATTTACTAAGTTGAAATACATCTAATAATATATCTTCCGCAATCATCCGATCTACGTTATTAGTATGTTCTTGCTTATTAGCAACTATAAATCTGTAATTTAAATTTAGCATATCTGCAATATACCAGTAATAGTATTGAATATAGTTTGGAGGAAATATTTCAATAATTTTTGTGTTTTCTTTACAGAAAATTATGTTACTAAAACCTGCTCCATGTATTCCTAAAATACAGTCTGCATTATAAAAAAGTGTACGTTGTTCGGCAATACTGTAATCTTCTAAATAAATTGTTGAAAATCCTTGATTTGTAATAATACTTTCTATTTCTTTCTCATTGATAAATCTTCTTTGTTGACTACGCTGACGCGATATATATATCTTACTCAATTTTTTAGTTTCTAATTTCTTAAAATTTAATTTTTTTAAAAAATCTTTTTTCCAACTATGAACGCCATTTTCTGAGGGGCATAAATTAGGAATAATAGCATATTCAGTATGAAAATGTGAGTTAGAATTACAACAAATAATTTTCTCTTCGGGAATTCCTAGTTCTTTAAGAGATTCTAATTGGTACTGCTGCTTAGTATGGTTAATTATAAAATTGTCTATAGAATCAAGTTTTACACCACTTTTCAAAAGTAAATCAAATCTAGGCAATAGGTCAAAAGTCCAATGCCAGTAGTTTGATGCTGCTTCAGGGGTTGAAAGTATTACAGTTTTACCTTTAATTTCAATGCAACGTGGTAATCTAAACTTTGTAAAAATTGTATGTTTTTCAATACCCCATATATCAGGTGATATATCTGCTAATACTTGATTTAAAGGTGTAATTAAAGTACCACCATAATGCCCCCAAAACCTAACATTATGTAAATGATAGACTCTTTGTTCCGGTAAAATAGACTCAGCATGTTCACTGAAGCCCTGTTTTACTTTTTCATCAATACATATAGGTAACTTTCTTTTAATCTTCTCCTGCTCATAAATATTTATATAAAAATCATTATTTTGAGATTGGTTTATATATTCGAAAGTAGAATATATATAACCTCTAGGAACTTTAAATTTATTATTTTTAAAAACTACATATTTGTCGATTATTTGGTATATTATTACTATAACATGTTTATATTTTTCTATTACAGGTAATAAGCTCCTCAGTCGCCATTTATTCTTTATAAATATTATTTTTGTTTTTTGTTTAATTTTTTTATATAGCATAATTTTTGTTATTAGTAAATTAGTATTTATGTTTTTAATCATGTTTTAAATCTATCAATTTATCAAAATTATATAGATAGTCTTTAGCAATATTTTTATAGCTATAAGCTATAGATTTTTGAATAGCATTTGAACTCATTTGTGTTGTTTTTTGCCAATTAACAATAGCTGATTGTAAAGTTTTTGCAAGAATTTCAGCAGCATTATGGTTACGATGATCAAAAAAGTACCCAGTTTGCCCATCTTCAACAAAATCTCGAAAACAAGCTAAGTCAGAAACAACTGGAATAAGACCTGATGCCATTGCTTCTAATGGTGCAACTCCAAATGATTCACCTTTTTCAGCCAGTGAAGGGTAGCAAAATACATCGGCTTCCCGATAAGCTTGAGCTAATTTATATACGTCAAAAATAGGTTCTATAAATTCAACGTTTAAACCTTCAGCCTGAGAGCGAAGAGTACGCAAATATGCCTCTCCGCCACCACCTTGATTTTCTTTTACAGGCCCAACAATCCTCAACTTTACTGTATAAATTTGCTGCGATAAAATTGAAAATGCATCTAAAAGAAGATGAACTCCTTTTTCTGGATGAATCCTACCTACATACAAAATGACTTTTTCTTTAGGTTCTAATTTTGGTTGAGTATTTGGTGAGAATATACGAGTATCAATCGGGTTAGGAATAATTCCCATTCTGTGTATAGCGGCAGGATATTCTTTAGCAATAGCTTCTTGGATAGCTCGTGATGCAGCAGCAAAAAAAGTAGTTCTTGCATATAACCAATACTGTCCCTTGGGGAAGCGATTGGCATTAATTACAACCTTGCCTGCTTTAGGACGCAAAGCAGCAAATATAGGCAACCAAAAGTCATTAATAACTAAAATATCAGCAGGAGGTAATGTAGGAAATGTTAACAAGCCATAAAACAAGTCTTTGAGTAAATCCAGGATAATATTGGTGCTTTGTGGGAGTCCCCCACGTCGAATGTATTGCACGCCATTAATTACTTCTGTTTGAGGCTGCCCAGGATAGGAACGACATAGAATCCTCACCTCATGACCTCTGGCAGCAAATTCTTCTGCTAAACCTTGCCAAAGTCGAGGGATAGCACCTCCTTGCACCGCAGGAACAGGTAGCCAAGGGCCTGTAGCAATGTTAATAATCATAGTTATGCTTTTCTATGAGTTATAAAGTTGAACACAGTTGGGAAGTTCACCACCACCAATAATCCAGCGATAAACATTCGCCATCTCCTTTGCAATTGAATTCCAAGAGTATTTAGTTTCTATTAAGTGTTGCCCTTTTAAACCCATTGCCTTTCGTTCTTGTGCAGAAATCTGCATTGCTTCCACTAAAGCAACCTTGAGTGCTTCTTGGTTATCCTCAATCCACCAGCCGCACCCATAGTGTTGTAAGTCCTGCCAAGGCGCGCCTTTAGTAGTAATCACAGGTACACCGTAAGCTAAAGATTCTGCGATCGCAATACCAAAATTTTCTGAATGGGTTGGCAAAACAAATAAGCCAGCATTACTAAGCGCACAGGACTTCTCCTGCCCTGAGAGCATTCCCGTAAAAGTTACCTGTTGTCTTAAATTCAACTTCTCTACTAGTAGTTCTAACTTTTCTTGGTATCCAATTAAGTCGGGGCCAGCAATAATCAGATGCCAGTCTAAAAATTGGTCTACTAATTTTTGCCAAACGTAGAGTAAATTGTCTATACCTTTTTTAGGATGAAGTCGAGAAAAAAACAGTAACCATTTCTTTTCAGCAAGTTCAGGGAATAATTGTGTTAATACTTCTCTACTAGGTTGGCTTTCGCAATCAGCAAGATGTACACCACTAGGAATAAAAGCAATTGGTTGCTGAAAACCAAGATTGCGAATTGACTTTACTTCTTCGTCGGAAGTGGCATGAAAAATAGTAGCACTGTTGAGATTTTTTTGCTCATATAGTAACCATGCTGAGAATTTTTTTAGCCTACTACGAGTCAAAGACCAAGACTCTAGCATTCCATGTGGTGAAATGATTAAAGGTAGGTTATTTTTTAATGCAGCCTGCCGAGCATAAAGGTTAGGAAACATCCACAAGCCATGATTGTGAATCAAATCAAATTCAGCCGATGCTAACTGCGATAAAGCATGACTAGCTTGGGGATGAAATCCTCGCATATTCTTAGCTAAGAATGTAGCAGGATAACTGTATATATTGACATTCTCTGCTACAATCTGCTTGCCAATTTCTTGATAATCAAGCGTGAATATATTAGATGGTAATCCTTGATTATTTATAGCTGATGCAAGGCTGGTAACAAAAAAAGCTGTGCCACCAACATTTTCATTGATACTTGCAACTACGTGGCCTACCCGTGGATTACTTATAGATGTTTTTAGCTGTTGAACGTTTGAAGAATTAACTTGCATTGAAAAAAATTATATATGGAAACTTTGCATAATTTCTGCAACAGTTTGTTTGAATTTTTTAAATCCAAATGTATCAATAACTTTTTGTCGTAAAGCTTCTGGTTGATATATTAAAGGATTTGGATAAGTGCCTTGCAAAATTTGGATGAGAGTTTGAGCGATCGCATCTACATCACTAGGATTAACTAATGCTCCCAGTTCACCGTGACAAAGCGCGTCAATAGCACCATCCTGATTTCCACCTAAAGTCGGTTTACCACAAGCTAGTGCTTCCAGATAAACAATTCCAAAACCTTCTCCGCGGCTAGGCATAGCAAAGACATCGCAAAGATTGTAATGATCGCGGATTTCACTATCGGGTATAAAACCGGTTAATGTAACGCAGTCTTGAAGGTTAAGTTGAGCAATTAACTGTTCAATTCGGGAGCGATCATCACCTTTGCCAACCAGAATGTAGTGAACATCTGGAAGATGACGTTTAATTTCCGGTAAAGCATGAAGAATTTGATCATAGCCTTTATAGCCATCAGTACTAGCTAACCGGGTAACGGTAAGAATAACTGGCTGTTTAGAGCTTAAACTATAACGCTCAAGCAAGTAACTTGGTTTAGCGCCAAGCTGAAAATTTTCTACATCAAAAGTAACAGGTAAAAGTTCAATCTTATTTGGAGGTAGTTGCTGCTCATCAATTAGGCGATCGCGTGTATACCCACTAATTGAAATAATTTTTTCAGCAGAATGTAGCGCTTTGATTTTCCATTTATCCTGAATTTGCCATGCATCAACACCATAAACAATGATTGTATAAGGAATTCCTGTTAACTGATGTAAGCAAAATGCTACAGGAGCAAAATTTAAATGTCCACATACAATAATTTTGGGACGATTGAGCAACGCTTTTTTAATTAAATTAAAAGCAAAGTGGGTTGTTTGTAAATAGCTAGATAGATGTCCACTAAAAGTAAAAGATAAGTTGTCTGCGTTGAATTTATCTATAGGTTTATTTTTATCAAGCTTGTCTAAAACAGAAACCGACAAATTAGGTAGTTGGTCTTGTAGAGCTTGGAGAAAATCTTGTAGATAAACCTGAATGCCACCTTTAAATTCAAATAAGTTAGGGAACCACAAATGCACATTACCTTGCACTGTAAATTTCGGCTTTTCAATAGTCTTTAATTGCATATTTATAATTTTAAAATTAAGAATTAATTGAGTGTTTTGCTAACTAAGAAGTTCTCGAACTCGACTTGCTAATTTCTGGCGATACAAAGCCCAATTCAACTGTTCAGCTTTGCGTCGAGCTGCCCGTCCCATTTCTGCCAACTCTTGAGGATGAGAGTAGCACCACTCCAGTTTTTCCTTAAGCGCTTCTACATCCCGAATCGGAATGATAAACCCTTCCACACCATTGGTTATGATATCGGGGCCTGCTGTGTTAGGCGTAGTAATTACAGGAATCCCACAGGCCATTGCTTCTAACAGCACTAAACCAAAACCTTCCACCAAAGAAGGAAAAACAAAGACACTAGCAGAACTGTAATACTGATTTAGTAGGAGATGAGGAACCGAAGAAACATGGCGGTAAATATCTTTATACTGCTCTAGCCAACCTGCTGGGAAAAGGCTTGTTCCCACTAACAGCAACTCTGCATCGGGTAATTTGAGGTCTTGCCAAGCTTGTAATAAGTAATGAACACCTTTGCGAGGAGAAACGCGACCAACAAATAAGGCACGGAAGCAATCATCAGTTTTCGGTTGAGGTTGGAAATACTCTACAGGAGCGCCAAAGGGAATAACACTGATTTTTTCAGACTCTACACCAATCTCTAGCAATGACTGTTTTGTTACCGAAGAAGCGACGAAGATATGATCGGCCAGTTGAACTTCCTGTTCCTTACGCTCAATTTTCCATGCAGGTTCATTCACTGCCTCAAGCCCTGGAGCTAATTTAGGAAAACTCTCAGCCTCCTGGCGCATGATGTTACAAGTCATGCGATAAAAAGGGATAGGTAAATCGTAAAGGCAAAGAATTCCTTGCTGCTTTGCCTTCTCAAATGTGGTTGCAGCTAAATCTTCATAACTGTAGATAGCATCTAAACCTTGAAGGTGGTGTTTGGCAACTTGACGATCTAGGCAGACATAAACCCAGTTAACTAAATCTGTATAACTAAATCCTAAACGAGGTGCTAGCCTGGTTCGAGATAAAAATATCCGCATGATTTCTTGCCACGGATAGGTTTGAATCGCCATATCATCGGCAGAAATCCAAGTTCGTCTACTTAGTTCATTGCTAATGGATGATCTC
Source organism: Mojavia sp. (assembly GCF_059505145.1). Classification (NCBI taxonomy): domain Bacteria; kingdom Bacillati; phylum Cyanobacteriota; class Cyanophyceae; order Nostocales; family Nostocaceae; genus Mojavia; species Mojavia sp. The sequence continues at coordinate 269,613 of NZ_JCACKA010000074.1, read as the reverse complement.
AATTTTTTGGGTAGCAAATTTAAGTAGCGCCACACAGGTGCTTTTGGGTCATAGGCGACAGGAGTAATAACTTGTTTCAATAAATTAGCTTCGGCAAATGCTAAAGCAGCATATTGAGCGTTAGAAGGATTAATTTGATGAACTAAAGAAATGCTGGGGTTAGACATGTGGTTGCTGTACCCAGTGTTTAGAAGAGAACAACTGCTGAGATTCTAATGTTGGAAGTAGGAAAACAAAACCGCCAAAAAACCAATAGTAAATCGCAAAGGTACTGTTGACTACGAGTTGATTAGTAATATTAATAGCGTGAAATAAAAAGATAGCAAGAGCTAAGTTACGGAAAAAAGGAGTTTTCAATTTTAGGTAAACTCTCGCAAGAGAGAATATCAAGGCTAAACGCAATCCATACCAAATGAGAAAGCCGAATGGGCCTATTTCTAGAACAACTCTTCCCATTTCTCCTTCAGCTGGTGGAGGTGATTCGCCCCAAGGTAAATTGAGAGCCTGACGCAAAGCCGGGACAGCCTGATGGGTTGCTCCTGTTCCATAACTATCAAATCCCTTAAATTGCATGGCATTCTCAGGTTCTGCAAAAGCAGAGAAAGCCCGATCAAGAAATGTTTCTGAGTCTGATCCTGCTACACGGCTAGAAAATGCCTCTATTGCTTTGTTAAAAAACATGGGCACAATAGCTGAAATCAAAACTACAGGTAGCATGAATTGTTTAGTTGAACGGGCAGCTATTGAAGGCTGCGTGAACCAGAGGATACATATATATCCCACTACAAACAAAATTTCAAAAAACAGCAAACCACGGGCACCAGTCATGAATGAGGTACCAATAACCAATAAAATTTCAATAACAGTTAGCGATCGCCATAGTGGGGTTTGCGGCAGGGTTAATAATGGAATTAGTAAGCTGAAACAAGTAGATAAATAAACTGAGTAGCCAGCAATGTAAGGAAATGTACCTGTAACTCTAACAGCGCCACCAGCCGTAGCAGTAGCTTCTTGCCCACCCACATACATATTGATAGGGCTGGAGCTTGGGCTACCGAATTGAGCTACAGCTAGAAGAGCCACCGGAATAACCAATAGCATATAGTTGCGTAAAAATCGGTATAATTCCTCCTCAGACTGAAATAAGCTGGGTAACATCCACATCAAAGGAATATAAAAGATATATGCTTTTAGCCCAAAAAAACCGACTATCGGTGAACCTAAGCTAGGGTTAAAAGACTGGGCTAAACACCAGCCAATTACCATTAATAAAGTAATAGTGAAACCAGACGATTTAAAGGGATATTTTGGTTCAGAACTAAAGTAATACTTTAAATATGCTCCTAACAGGACTAAATCTTTAACAAAGTAAATGAAGTCGCTGGCTTGTGGTAGCACCCACTTTCGTAGTACACCTTCTAAAATAACGATAACCAATGCAGCTTTAACAGAGCGTCGCCAATTAATAGAAGATAGCCCAACTATTATAATTAGACCTAATAGAGCAATGGATAGATCCATTAAATTACTCCCTCTATAACTTCAAGGTACGCTTTAGCAACAGCTTTACTAGTGTGACGAGCTAAGTGCGATTTAGCTTGTTCTCTATAAGTTGTTAATTTCTCAGGATGGGTGAGTAAATCGAATAGAATTTGGGTCAAACGCTCAACATTACCGTTGGGAAATGTCACACCACAAGCGCCAATTGCATCCTTTAATCCCCCTCCCTCAGAACCAACGACAACACAACCACAGGCAATTCCTTCTAAGGCCACGATGCCAAAGGGTTCATCCCATAGAGAAGGCACTACCATAATTTGATGAGCATTTAATAATTTGACTAACTCATGCTCAACTTTTACTCCAGTAAAATTGACTTGCTCAACAATTTCTAAGTCATTGACTTGCTGGCGTAATTGAGATTCTTCGGGGCCACTTCCAATAATTGTCAACTTAGGAGTAAGTCCCTTCGATTTGAGTTGAGCTAATGCCTCTAACAATAAATTGGCTCCCTTGTCAGAAACCAAGCGCCCTAAAAATACAAGTTCTTGATTACGGGGGATATTGGGTATTTCATAAAAAATATCTTCCCGATAAGAGTTAGGAATTATACTGGATGGTGCTGGTATTGGTTGAGCTACAGCCTGACTAGCTGAGATATTAGTTGCAAAACGAGTCACAAAGTGTTTTAGATAATTCTGCCAACCCAAACCTCCATTGACATAGCGATACCAAGTTTGATGGGTTACAACCAAGGGGCGAGGTACAAATAATAGAGGCCAAATCCCTCTTAAACTGACACAACCTTGAAAATATACATCACACCAATGAGTTAATTTAAATACTTTTTTTATAGTAGGTTGCCGGATAACTTCAAAGGGAAATTTTTTTGAGTCTGTTGCTGGAGTTTGTGAGATTACCTTTACTTCATGTGACTGATAGGTAAATTCATACGCTAACGTTAAAATTATTGTCTCTAATCCACCAATATTTGGATAGAAAGAAGGGGAATAAATAAGAATTTTCATTTCCTAATTAAATCCAAATGAATTAGTTTTTTGTTTGATTAACATACACAATGTATCGCCAGAAGTTTCACTAGGAACAAAAAATTCTAAGATAGAAGATACCAGTTTTGTACTAGGGCGATAAACAAAAGAGCCTTGATTAGGAAAACCCCATTGTTTGGCAATTTCAAAAGAATAGCGCGGCAAAATTCTATTTAGGCAATTCAGCAAGACTGGATAGATATGGGTTTTATCTCCCTTTTCATCAAATGATGCTAGCTTTCCAGTAGTGAGAAATTTAAGTCTACAGCTAACTGAATGAATGTTTGGAGTAGTCAACAGAAAATATCCATTTTTATCTAAATGTTTAGCTACATGATAGAAAAGACGTCCGGGATTTTCTAAGTGTTCTATTACCTCAATCGATGTAATTAAACCAAATTTTCTGTCTCCCAAATCTAAGTCATCAAAATCAAGGTTAGCTTGGGAACAAGTCGCCTTTTGTGTACCAAATTGTTTAATATCTAGGTCAATACCATGTAGTTGAGTAAAACCTATATTTGCTAACCGTTCTAGCCAAGCTCCTGTACCACAACCAATATCGAGAACTGGCGTATCAAGCCTAAGTGTAGGGAGTGAGCTTGCAATGTCATCATGTAACCCTGAAATTGTACGCTCTCTAAGTCCGGTGTTTGACATGATCTAAATTTCTAACTAGGTAAAAAATGTAAACTAATAATGTTGTTTGCAGCGCTTTATTACCGCTTTATTAATACAATAAAATATTCAATTAATTGAATTATTTAAAAATATTTAAAGCTTGCAATAAAAGCTTTAATTTGAGTGTGAAAGCTCGTTATCAGGATAAAGAAGAAAGAATCATAGCTGGACTAGCTATGGATTTTTCTAAAGCTTGCACAATAACTTCTACATTCTCATAAGGTGACCAAGTTTTCATCCGTTGAGCAGCAGCAGCACTCATTTTGTTCAAACGTTCGCTATCGGGAAGAAATACTCGCAAAATTCCTGCTAAGGCATCTACATCACCACAAGAATAAACTAATCCCGTTTCACCATGTTGCACAAGATCATAGCTAGCACCAACGTGATCGCTCACAGCTACAGGGCAACCGCAGAGCATAGCTTCGTTAACAACAAGCCCAAATGGTTCATGCTCTGACGGTAAGACAAATAAATTGGCACAGCGATAAACAGAAGGTAGCTGGGACTGATTAACAAAGCCAAGAAATCTAACTTGATCTTGCATTTCTAAAGATTTAGCTTCTGCTTCCAATTGTGGTCGTAAAGGCCCTTCACCAGCAAACACAAGGTAGCTATTTGGTACATTTGCTTTAGCAAAAGCTTGTAAAATATCCGTAGGCCGTTTCCAAGGTTGGAGCTTGGCACAAAATAGCACAACAAGCCCATTTTCTGGGATATCCCACTGTCTGCGAACTGCCTTTACATCCACTTGGGTAGCTTGGTAGCTCCACCAATCGTTATCAACTGAAGATGGAGTCATCGCAATTTGCTTTTCAGGAATTCCTAAGCTTCGCACCACCTGTTTGCCCAGCGTTGAGGAGACAATAACAAAATCAGCAAGTCGAAAGATAGGTGGTAATAAAAATCTTTTTAACCAAGCTTTCCATTGCTTGCCATTACGAGATTGTATACTACTTGCATCTGTGCTAAATACGAATTTTTGGCCATGAGCCTTAGCAGCCGCAGCAGCAATCCAAAAGCTGGCATAGGAATAACCTGCATATACAATTACTGCATCAAAATTTCCTTTGCGTATCAGTTTCCATAACTCTAAATTTATGAGGCCAAAGAAACTGCCCAGTTTGGGTTTAGGAGAATTATTTTGAACTTGAATCCAAGGATAACCATTAAGCAACGGTATATCCCATGCAACCTCTACACCAAATTCTGAGTCTAAGCTTGGCTCAAATCCTTGCAAACTACAATAGGCTACCTGCGGTTCTAATTGCGGATGTTTTGCCATGACTCGAAAAATCGGTGCTGAGTATTGGGCTGGGTGAGATGCAACAATTAAAATGCGATATTTACGTATATTCATCTGTGTTTATTTACTACTTCTCACCGATTAAAGTAGGCAATAAGTTCATTAGATTCCTGAACAGTTTTCCCATTAATTGCTTTTAGACTATAGCCAAGAGACTCTAAAAATTGACAAGATTGTTGGTGAACTTCTGCCCCATGTGTTGCTAGAAGTATTGTAGGGTGAGCCTTACTGAGGATAGATTTGGCTCCAGAAAGAGCTAACATTTCTGCTCCTTCTATATCAATTTTGAGGAAATTAGGCAGTGGAATTTGCTTCTTTTCAATCAATTCATCTAGAGCAACTGTTTGAACTTGATATTCTCCCTGAGATGAAATACGCCCTAAGAAACCATCTCCTTCTAAAAAGATTGTGCCAAAGGAATCTGAAACTGCTGCTTCAATAACCGTTACATTATGAATCTGATTTAACCGCAAATGCTCTTTAAGATAATGTAGATTTCGCGGGTGTGGTTCAAAAGCAAACACTTTCCCTTTGCTTCCCACTAGAACCGATGCCAAGAGAGCATAAAAGCCACTATGAGAACCCAAATCATAAACAACACTTCCCTCTGTAACTAGTTGTTGAAATAGAAGTTGTTTTTCATATTCATAGCTACCTAACCAAGAGCCATGTTGCCCTGAGCCAACAATCCAATGTTTTCCCTTAAGCTTTCCTTGCAAAATTGGCATTACTGTTGCAGGTGGAATAAATTGAAGAGGATAACGTAAAAGTTTGCCTAATAAGTTTTGATTAGAAATACTAGAGATGTTCATTATTTTTTCCTTTAATAATATAAATTTTTATATTTATATATTGAGACAGTTATTCATAACCTTTGCTTGAACCGGGAGGCTGTGAGTTTGATACCATGTATAAGCATGATCAGCGATATCCTGTCCCGTTTTTAAGCACAACTGGTTATTTTTGTTCGTAGCAGACCAATAATGTTTATGGCTTTGGAGGTCATCTATAGGTACTGTGCTGGAGGCAACCATACAAGGAATCAGTCTATGGGCACAGTAAGCAGCAAAAATAGTTGATTTTGCAAGATAAGCAGGTGGTGGAAAGTTTAAAAAACCTACAACAGCATCTAGCAATATATTGCTAATTTCTACTGCTTCAGTCACTCCCTTTTCCACAACAGGAATATTATTAATTACAGACAGTTCTAAACCAGTAGGAACCCCAATATCACATAATTCTTCAATTTCAAGAGCTTGGCAAATTTGTTCCAAAACAGTGCGGCATTGCTGATAAACTTGCAGCCTAGAATTCCGGCTACCAAATACTACTAATCTTCGAGTACGTTCTAGTAGAGGCAATGCATACTCTGGCTCTCCAATGTTAGAAAAGACGGGAAGAGAAGGGATTTGAGTATGTTTAGCTTGAGCTAGCTTATACAAAATTTCAGCATAACTCTGTTTGCTTGTGAGACAGCGATCGCTCAATTGTGCCAAACGCGCTGCTAAATTTTTTTGCAGAGGTGAAAGCCAAAAAGCACTTGTCCAAGGTGGGCCGGAAGCAGAGATTTCGTGGAACATGGTTATGAGCGATCGCTTGGGAAATAAATTTTTCCAACGCTGTAACCCATCGACTAACCAAATTGGACAACCCCGGTTAGCATAGCCGTAACCTACATAATGCAGCAAGATGCTAGAAGTGCGATCGCCTGATAATAAAGCTAGCAATGCATCAGGAGAGCGATCGCTAACTTGGCTAACAGGAAATCCTTCAATTTCTGCTGCACCATTCCATGTAGGATTACCTACAATAAAATGAGTTTGAATATTGAAGTCCTTGCGGATCTGGCGAGCTAAATTAAGGGCATAGTCTCCTACACCATCGATTGCAGGAGGTAACCTGGGAACTATAGAAAGTATGATCACTATAAGAATAATCGCATTTAATTTTAAGTTTAGTTACATTTAAATATTAAAAGAGTGAGATACACCTTTTTTGATAAATCTTAGCAAATTGAGTGTAGAGGTTGGTAAACTTCTATTCAAAAGGGTATAAGCCTGAATCATTCTTAAATGCTCCTGATTCCATAAATCAAAGTTTTTCAAAAATAATAACCACATACTTAAAATATCAATAAAAGTTTTTTCTCCAATTCCTTCTTTGAAGGAAACCTCAGAAATTTTTAACCTTAGAGAATATATATTAATAATTTCTTGTTCAAAATCATTTAAATTATTTAATATAGCCTTCATACTGTTAAAGCTTCTGCGTATCTTGGCTTCACTAACAACGCGATTGGAAGTAACGCCAGAAAAATTATTACCATGTATTCTCCAAATAGACATAGGCGAGTTAATAAAGTATGAGTAGCCTTGATTTAAAGTACACATAACAAGGTACTCATCAATATACATATCCACCTCTCTTGGTATAGAGAATTTTCGTATAGCCTCTACACGCGCAGCAAAAGTTGAACCACCTCCAAAGAGAATCCCTCTTCTGTAGAAGAAGGTTAATAACTCTCTGCCATCAACTTTATTACCAAGTATACATTTTGGGATTACTTCAGAAGTTTTTATATTTTTATCAACATTCCAACAAAGTGCAGGATGTCCTACATGAACAATATCTGGGTTGCTTTCAAATATTTGCACAACCTCTTGAATTTTATTAGGTAAAAATATGTCATCGGCATCTAAATTAAAGAGATATTTGCCTCTACAATTATCTATACCTACTTTAGTTGCCCATGCTTTACCTAAGTTTTCTTGAAAAATATATTTAACTCGATTTCCATAAATGGCAACTTTTTCAGCAGTATTATCTGTAGAACCATCGTCAATAATGATGATTTCAATGTCATCTTGATTAAAATCTGAATTTAATATACTTTCAACAGCATCACCAATATACTTTGCATAGTTGTATGTAGGTATGATGATACTTACTAATGGATCAATATTTAGTGACATTGCTGAAATTTAAATACTTGCGACAATAATAAATTGCACACCAAATAAACCAGGTGCAAACTTTGATACTAATCTATCTAAAATTGATGCTATGGATTTTACAAACCTTCTAACTCCAGGCATAGGTAGGTAACCATCTGCCTTACAAAATAGGACTTTAAAGCCGGATGAGCTAACTAGCTCAACAGATGTATTCCAGTCAAAAAATCTAAAATGAGTTCGATCCATTACACCCCCATCTGTATATTTAAAGTTTCCTTTGAGAAATTCTAAGCGTTGCTTCCAATGTAAAGTATTAGGTAGAGCAATGATCAAGACACCATTGGTTGCCAAATTTCTCCGAAGTTTAATCAATAAATCTTCGGGGTGATATAAATGTTCTAAAATATGGCTACAAATAATGCAATCAAATTGACCTAATTCTTGAGTATCAAAATAATTGAGGTCTTTGATCAGTACTCTATCCAAAAAAGCTGAAGCTGCATTTGCTTCTGACTCTGAGTAAGTAACCCCAACTACTTCGCAGTTAATTCTTGACTTGATTTCTCTTCCTAAATTTCCTGAACCACAACCAATATCGAGTATACATTTAGCAGTTTTAGGAATATGTAATATAACTGAATCGTTAACTGCTTCATACATGGCATTTAATAAGTGCTGCATACACATTAATAAAAATATACTTTAACTTACACAACTCACAATCGTTCAATTCTGCTTATTTGGATTTATTGACCAGTGTTTCACATAGGTGATTAAACATTTATAATGTATATTTGGTTAAAATTTTAAGTTCGCCAATATTGTGTTGGCATAATTTTCAGCTATTTTATCCCAGCTACATATACGATAATAATCATCCATAGTTGTAGCACTACTTAAAATATCAGGCATAAATTGCAGCGGTGGTGGGAACGGCTTCAGGGTCTCAAAAAAAGGTTGTAAATCCGGCACTCCACCAGCTATCGTTGCAAAAACTGGCATTCCAGACTCTAGCATTTCATTCAAGATAAGCCCCCAACCCTCAACTTTACTAGTAAATAAACCAACATCATGGCTAGCAAGTAAACTGTAAAGTTGGCTCCTATTAAACGAGGATAAAATTTTTATCCTTCCCGAATGAATTAATGCAGGTGGAAAATATTTTTCTACATTAGTATTACATCCAGCAATTGTAAAACTGTCCTTTGGATGTGAAGCTGCTCGTTTAACAATAAAATTACTCAATTCGGTAGTACCTTTATGAGCAGCCCAGCGACCAATCCACAAAAACTTAATACTGTTGCTATGATACTTATTCCTATTTATACAGATACTATTAAGAGTTAGTTGGTCGGTTTTTGAGAGCGCATTAAAATAAAAAATTAATTTATCTCTCCACCAGGGGAACCATTTCTTCATCCACTTAATTTCTAAGCTTCCGAGGCAAAGAATATATTTTGCTCTTTGCCAACCTTGTATTAATAAAAAAACTAGCGCTATCAAAAATAAATAATTTAATGGCAACAGAACAATTTCTTTTAAGCTTAACGGATTGCTTAAGTTACATACTGTGTATAAAATCTGAGGCTGAATACTACGAGCCACTACTAAAGCTGATTGACCAACCCGTTTAGTGATTAGTTCAGCACTAGTATCAATTACATCGAATGGTTCTTGAGCTTCAATAAATGCATCTAGCTTTGATCGCATTAATTGAATACTTTGGAAACCTTGCCACCATCTTGTCAAATTAGGCATAGGGTAAGGAGACCAAAGAGTAACATCATGTCCCTGCGCCCGTAATGCTTCTGCTAAATTAATTGCCATTTGTCCAGCACCAAATTCAGGAGACAGTGGAGCAGCCGTAGCTATAAGTATACGAATTGACCGCAATGGTAACTCCTTATATTAAGAATTAGTACTGTCTTACTTAGCACCTTTATAAATATCTAAGTGTCTTTGGACTACAGTTGACCAACTTAGAGGTTTTATCCACTCACGACAAAAGAGTTGATATTGTGTGTATTCTGAGGGAGACATATCAATAATTGTCTTGATAGCAGTAGCGATCGCCTCACCGGAATTTTGCTTGACTACAAACCCAGTCTTCCCGTTATCTACAAACTCATGCATTGCACCAGCATCTGTACAGATTACAGGAGTTCCGCAGGCTTGAGATTCTAATAAAGTAAAACCCATTAACTCTGGAACTGGAGTGTAGTCTCCATAGCAGCTAGTGTGAACTGAAGGTAAAACCGTTACCATCGCTGTGCGATATTCATGCAGCAATTGCTGATCATCAGCATCATGAACAAATTCTACATTTAGTCCATCTGCTTGCTGTTTCAGGTCTTGGTAGAATTTTTCACTGTAGACTCTACCAACAATTTTTAGTTTGTAGTCTGTACGATTGAGGAGACGAAAGGCATCTATTAAATAGTTAATGCCCTTATGAGGTAAGATTCGTCCTACGTACAAAATATTTTTTTCTTTTTTTAAAGCTGCATCAGGGCAAAATTTATCTGTATCAATACCTCCTTTGATTAAAATAGATTTCTTTTGCAGTTCAACAGGAATAAAATCTAAACCAAAGCGAGAATAGGCGATCGCATTTTTATAACCTCTAAACACTGGTAGTTTCTGGTTCAATACTAAGCTTCCTCCACCACCATAGTCAGTAACAAAAACTCGTTTACCAAGTAAACTTGCTAGAAGGCAGCCCAGGTCAGAAACTAGAGTATGAATGTGATGTATATGTACTATGTCAGCGCTGATAATCGAACTTAGATATTGAAAACTTAATGGATTTATCTTGTTTCCATGAATTAAATGTTGAACTGGATATGTCTCGATTTTGAGAGCGTCTTGATGATAATTCCTCCGCGCTGAAGAAAAACTTACAAGAGTAGTATCTACAAAATTTGCCATCCAAGCAGCTAATTCTGTGGGATATCGCTCTCCACCACCAATAATTGATGATTCATCAAAATAGGTAGGAGTAATATGAACAATTTTCATAATTAAATGCTCAAGAATAGCTTTATTTAATAGCCTCTAACTCAAAAAAAAGATACCAAGCTGGAAACATCCAAGCCCATCTTTGCTCATAAGTTTTAGGAAATTTGTTAGCTAATCTACTTAAAATAGAACGGTTAAACCTACCACCTTGAAATTGTAGATGACGATATCTAATTCGGTATCTAGCTTTTGAGTAATATGACAAATTATGGCTATTAGAGAAATAATCAAAAGAGAAATAACTTAAATGCCATTTATGAGTTGGGTCTATGTATGAGTTAGCACAAGAAAAATGAGGTGTAGTTATCTTAAGTACTCCATCCGGCTTGAGAATGCGATGGAATTCCTCTAAAGCATTCGGAATACTTCCTAGATGTTCTATAACATCCAAACATTCAATTTCAGAAAAGGTTGAATCATTAAACGGATAAGGAGTTTTTTCTAAATTCCAAACTACATCAGGATTTACTGCTGAGGATATATCTAATCTAACTAAATCGTTTTGTGGTGGTTTGAGACCGCAACCAACGGATAATACAGTCATGGCTCTATCTGTTACTACTGAAGTTATATAATCAATTGACATTTAAAAAATCAAAAAAATTGTTTTATAAGAGCTTTTTCTACGAAAATAAATTTTGATATCTCTGCTATTTTAAATGCCATTGTAACTTTTTAAACCTCTATATGTAAGCATTGCATTGACTAAAAATGGAGAAAGATTTGATAACAAACTCAACCAAATAACTCCTTGAATTGTTGAGATATTTAAAATCATTAGCAAAATAGCTTGCAAAACTAATCTCATTGGTATTTCAATCCAAATAAACTCAATCCAAGCTTTGGAAAAATTTAGAGAAGACATGATACCGACAAAAGAATTTACTACTGTTAAAATAACCATCAGTACTAATTCATTTTTAAGGTGCTGATACTTTCCTCCAAGAATCCAAAGTATTTCACTAGGAAAAATTACTGATAAAAAAATTAATAGTAAACTAAATCCAAAAAATATGCTTAATATTTGTAAATAACGTTTAGTTAACAGTTTGGCTGACTGACAACGAGAAAAACTCGGTAAAATAATTGCAGTCATCACCGAATTAATTAGTGTAAAAATAATACTTATTCGTCCTAAAGCACCTATTTCCGCTATGCTTTTTGTATTACCAAATATGGTAATAATAAAAATACTTAGTTGCCCTTGAAAACAAAAGAAAATAGTAGAAGGTAGTGTATTTTTAATAGTTTTTAGTATAAAACTTTTATCTTCATTATTGAAAGGCGAGTGCATATCAATGTTTTCGCTAACCCAACCCCCTAAAACAAAACGCTGTAATCCTGATACGAGAGATGTAGATGCAATTGCTACTCCGGCATTCCAAAAAGTTAAGTAACCTAAGCCGAGAAATACGATCCTAAAAAATGCAGAAAACAAATCTAATTTCTGCATTTTATTAATTTGAGAATGTAAGCGAGGCACTACTATTAAAACATCAGATGTTAGCTGAAAATTTAATCCGGCTAAAACTACAATAGATATTAAAATTGCATAAATTTTTGAAGCACCATTGTGAATTAGCATCCAAATTAAAATAGGCGTAACTATAGTAACTGAAATAGCTGCTAAAGAGTATCGCAACCGCATTGCAGTATTTATTAACTGACCAAAACGGTAGCGATCTTGCCAAACCTTTCCTCCAATTGCAGATAGACTTGTACCAATGCCTATATCAGCCAGCAAATTCATTGTTGCCTGCATTGTATTAGCAATAGTGAAATAGGCATATTGTTGCTGATCTAGTGTCCGAACTAACAAAATTCCGCTTACTAGCCCCAAAGCTTGAACTACAATTTGAATAGAAACAAATTTGCTTAGTATCTTCAACCAATGGACAAAATTAGACGGTAAAAAAGATAAGTACATTTAGTTGCTGAGTTTAACTAAATTAAGAAATTTCATAACATAGTTTGGTCGTCACATGACCCTGTTGCTAATGACGGAAAGCATTTAAGATAGTAGATTAGATTTTAAAAATATTTGCAATTGTTAAATTTGTTTTCCTTAATCAATAGGTCGGCAATATGTTTCAGTCAATGGCAATGATGCCTGTTGTCCTCAATTTAGAGAATGTAGAACTAACAGATGAGCAATTTTACCGCCTGTGTCACGCAAACCGTGACTTACAGCTTGAGCGAACCGCTAAGGGAGAATTAGTGATTATGCCACCAGTTAGAGGAAGTAGCGGAAATCAAGAAGCAAGTTTGATCGGTCTATTGTGGTTATGGAACCAGCAAACAGGATTAGGTAAAGTTTTTAGTTCTTCCACAATTTTTAAACTCCCTGGTGGTGGTGACCGATCTCCTGATGTAGCTTGGATAAAATTAGATCGTTGGGAAGCACTCACCACAGAAGAACAAGAAAAATTCCCACCCATTTGTCCTGATTTTGTCATTGAATTAAGGTCACGCACAGATACCCTCAAACCCCTGCAAGAGAAAATGCAAGAATATCTCAACAGTGGTTTGCGTTTAGGTTGGCTAATTAATCATCAAGATGAGCAGGTAGAAATTTACCGTCCTAATCAAGCAGTAGAAATAGTTGCGTTTCCAGTAAATTTATCTGGTGAAGATGTCCTACCTGGATTTGGATTAAATTTACCTATCTAATACTAAAGCGCGATCGCATCGTGTAAGAGGTTGTTTGAAAAGTGGTTGGCTGTGATTTTAGACACTCGTTGATCCCCCCTAGCCCCCCTTAAAAAGGGGGGAATTAGAATCAAAGTCCCCCTTGAAAAGGGGGATTTAGGGGGGTCAAAAACGTTTTGCTACCAACAAGAGGACTTTTAAAACATCCTCTAAGGCTTTCTACAAAAATGTCAACTAAAGTATTTGAATCTGTCACAATGATATTGTGTTTTGTTTAAATTGACTACCAAATTAATGTATGGGTGTCTAAAAGAAAATTCATCACTCACCCATCCAAAATTCATCTGGTAAAGGCTCATTAAAATCGTCACTAATACAACCCATACCTTCATGCAATCCAGCAACGCGCCGCTTTTTTCGGTTCTGACTAAGTTGGGATTGGGCGTTTTTCTGGGCTAGAAATTCCACAAAATTTACCACCATCTGTTGTTGTTCTGGTGGTAGAGTTTGAAGTTGGGCAATTAATGTCTCAGTTATATTTAGTGTTTGGGAAGTCATCGCAACTGTCCAGATTAGCTCCTCCTGTATTCTAGAGCAATTCCAAAAAGCCTAAATGGAGTTTTTTATTCACGGAATGGGGAATAGGGAATGAGCGATCGCTCTCCTGATGTAGCTTGGATAAAATTAGACCGTTGGGAAGCACTCACCACAGAAGAACAAGAAAAATTCCCTCCTATTTGTCCTGATTTTGTCATCGAATTAATGTCACGCACAGATGCGCTCAAACCCTTGCAAGAAAAAATGCAGGAATATCTCAACAGTGGTTTGCGTTTAGGTTGGCTAATTAATCCTCAAGATGAGCAGGTAGCTCAAATCTCTTCTGGATTAATGCCCATTGCTCTTAACCGTTCCGCTAAACGTTCTGCACGTTGGCGTTCCTGTTCTGCTCGTTCCTCTAAAGTAGGAATCCAATTACCTAAAACATCATACCAACGTAGCCATAACCCCTCTGTTTGCTGATAGCTTCCTTGCCAAACCCCTAACCCTAATTCCAACTCCTCAAACCAAAATCTTTGATCGGGAACTTCCACAGCCTGATATTGTGTTGCTACTAATTGAAAAACTCGCAACTGATTTTGATAGCGGTCAAACACAATATAGTAAGGGATTCGCAAATTTTGCTCGTACACTTGCCATTTTGTCGGTGGCTTGTTTGCATCCCTTAAAGTTTGCCCCAAATCTTCTGCTTCTGTACCCGGCGACAAAAGTTCAACCACTAAAAATGGAGCCATTCCCTCCTGCCAAACAACATAGCTCAGGCGCATTTCCTGTTGCTGTTGAGCGCGAGATACACCCAAAACCAAAAACCAATCTGGTCGCTTATGCCACAGCCGATGGCGAGCATCGTAATAGAGGTTTAAATCTGTGCCAATGAACATCTCCCCAGTTGGGTAGTTTAGGGGTTGGCAGGTTTCTCGTAATAATTGGGGTTGGAAGTCGTGGAATTCGTCGGGCAAACCAGGCTCCTCTGGATCTTCACTAGGAAGATCATACATGGTGGGCATAGTTTCCCAAGGTGGACGGGGATGCATCTCCTCTGGTACATCCAGATCCTCCAAGTCTTCGCTAGGAAGATCGTACATAGTAGGCAGGACTTCGCTAGGCGGACGGGGCGGATCAGTCTGGTACATGGCAGTAATAACGCAGCCTACAAAATTAATATATCTAAATTACATCTGCAAAAGTCCGTTCCATCTTGCGAAAATGCCAAATCCCAGTCACAAACATTAAAAATACCAGTGCTAAAGACAGAACAAATCCAGGTAAATATAAATTCGACTCACCTCCCAAAATTGCCCGACGGAAACCATCGATTACCCCTACCATTGGGTTCAACGAGTAGAGGAACCGCCATTTTTCAGGCACAATGGTGCTACTAAATCCTACTGGTGAAATGTAAAGACCAAATTGCACAATAAACGGCACAATATAACGAAAATCTTGATACTTCACATTTAACGAAGCCAGCCATAAACCTGCTCCTATTGAAGCAGCAAAGGCGATCGCAATAAATATAGGCAATATCAAAATTCGCCAATTGGGGACAAAGTTATACCAAGCCATTAACGCCAACAAAATTATGCCAGAGACTAAAAAGTCTACAAAGCTGACTACTACTGCACTTGTCGGCACTACTAAGCGAGGAAAGTAGACTTTTGAAATTAAATTGGCGTTGCTAATTAAACTATTGCTGCACTCTGACAGTGAATTTGCAAAGAACTGCCAGGGCAACATCGCAGAGAAAACTAGAATTGGATAAGGCGCACCTTGGGAAGGTAACTTTGCCAACTGCCCAAACACAACTGTAAACACTACCATCGTTAAAAATGGTGGAATTAGTGCCCAAGCAATGCCTATGGCTGTTTGCTTGTAGCGCACCAAAATGTCTCGCCACGCCAGGAAGTAAAATAATTCTCGATAGCGCCACAAATCTTTCCAATACTGCCGTTCTGTACGTCCGGCTTCAATTACTAGATCCGGCTGGGAAATGCTGTCTTTCATTGTGCTGATTTAGCCAACCTTGCTTTGACCATCATTTGCACCACATCTTTGGTTTTATATTGTGCCTGCCATCCCAGCTGAACCTTTGCTTTAGCTGGATTACCTCTACCCACTGCCAAATCTGTAGGTCGCAGTAGACTACGATCTGTAACGACATGATCGCGCCAATCTAAATTTACAGATGCAAAAGCTGCTGCTACAAAATCTTCTAATGAACTGCTTTCTCCTGTAGCAATTACATAATCATCAGGCTGCTGTTGTTGCAGCATTAAATACATCGCCTCAACATATTCTGGGGCCCAACCCCAGTCACGCTGAATCTGCATATTTCCTAAATAAAGCTGTTCAGAACTACCTTGAGCGATGCGACAAGCAGCAGCAACAATTTTTTGAGTCACAAATCTTTCTGGTCGCAAGGGAGATTCATGATTAAACAAAATTCCCGAACAGGCAAATAAACCGTAAGCTTCACGGTAGTTAGCGACTTCCCAAAAAGCAGTGGCTTTAGCAACCGCATAAGGGCTTCTAGGGCGAAATGGCGTTGTTTCTTCGGCTGCGGTTTCGCCAGTATCGCCAAAACACTCACTAGAACCAGCATTGTAGAATTTAATCGGCACACCTAAAAAGCGAATAGCTTCTAGTAAATTGAGAGTGCCAGTAGCTATGCTTTCTAAAGTTTCTACTGGTTGCCCAAAGGATAGGCCTACTGAACTCTGTCCTGCCAAGTTGTAAATTTCATCCGGCTGGATTTTAGTCAATACCTGCAACACGCTGCGAAAGTCAGTCACAGCCATTGACTCTAGTTTCACTTGGTCTCGGATACCTAAGTGAACCAAATTTTGGAAAGAGGAAATCTGAGCATCCCGCGAAGTACCGCAGACGGTATAACCTTGATTGAGAAGCAATTGTGCTAGGTAGGCTCCATCCTGTCCCGATATTCCACAAATAAGTGCTTTCTTCATCAACTATCCTCAGCTAATCTCCTAATAACTTAAAAAGCGATCGCACCTTTAGCCTCAAAACTTAGATGCGATCGCTATTTATTGCATAGTTACAGTTATTTTTGGGTAAATAACTGTAACTATGCATAATTGAGGGGTTCGCAAGAGAATTATTTCTAGCAATCTCCCTATTTCCCTATGCTCAATACGAGGTCGCACTAGTCTTTATGGCGTTGCTTATTTGCGGGATGTAGCAACACCAGAAAACTTCTCCCCCTGCTACCCCAGCTTGCCCCAATTCATCCCACTGTTCTGCAACGCCGTCTTTATCAGGACTTACGCACCAATAAAGTAATTTCGTCATTGCGACCGTAGGGAAGCAATCCCAAAGCCTTGATTTTCGTTGCGAGTGCGTAAGTCCTATTTATGTAGGTATCGGCGAATTTACTTTGCGAGTAACTCGCTTGCGATCGCGCCGACGCACGCCCCCAGCCATCTGATATTCATCGCTATTTTTACCGAACTTACAAGCTACACCAATTAGCATTCGCTCCGATAACTCAGAAAGGGCTTGCTCTTTGTCTGAAACCGTATTACGTGTCTGATCAAGCATTGACAGAGCTGTATTGTATGCTTCTAACTGAAGGCGTGTATCTTAAATTACACTCCGAAAATAATTCAACTGTTAGCCCGTTTCCTAGATCTAACGTCGCATCAATTGCCTTCAAAGCAGCTATCCGGCGCTCGGCTTTTTCTAGAATTACAGAACTGCGTTTCGGTCTTGACATAATGTATTTATGTTTTAAACGATACACATAAATTAACCTAGTCCTTACCTCCACGAAACCAGTGTTAACTGGGAACAAAGTCTCATCAAATTTTCGGAATAATTGAGTAAATTCCCTAATTTACATTGATTTACACTCATTTAGCGGGAAAATCTACTTGTGAAAGAAATACCTAACGGTTTCTAACTGCCAAGGCAAATAATAAATTAGACTTTTCAAACAACCTCTTAAACTTACAAATACGTTGAGCATTTCAATAAATGCTTATCCAAAATCAAATTTCATTTAAACAAAACTTACAAACACGTTGAGCATTTCAATAAACGCTTATCCAAAATCAAATTTCATTTAAATAAAACTTACAAACACGTTGAGCATTTATTGAAATGCTTATGCAAAATCAAATTTCATTTAAATAAAACTTATGAATGCTTGAGGCAAATCAAATTTCACTTAAGCAAAACTTATGAATAGATTGATCATTTCAACAAATGCTGTGTTTTTTGGAAACATTCTACGCTTGCAATAAATTTTTGCCTGCTCACTAGGGGCGTTGAAATATGTCATTTTGCGCGAAACGCAGATATTTAAGTTTTTCGCTTCGCTCAGAACGACACATTACATAACTGATTCAAGCTGAGTATGATGCGAGCATTAGTACAGTACGGCGGAAATAAACATACCATTTCAAATGGCGCAAGAGCTTGGAATACAATTCTTTTGACTTTTGACTTTTGACTTCCGCTTTGCGGTACTAGTGCATCCTGATAAATTTTGCATTTTCTTAAATTCACAATTTTTTAGTTGATAAATTTAAAATCTTGCAGGCTTCTGTAACCAATCATCCGGGAGTGCCTGCTAGTGAACTCCCCCACTGAGGGGTTCCTATGAGGATTAATTACTCCGGTTGCCTGTTGCCAAAGTTCTGCTGGTGCTAGTGACAATTCATAAACAGATTCACGCTTACATACGTGATACCACTTAGTTTCTTGGCACTCATCACACCAGAAAGACTCCAACCATTCACCCTCTAAGGGAACCGCGGTCTTGGCTGCCACTAACATTAAGGCATCGCGCCGATTCATTCCTCTTTGTTGAAGTTGTCCTGCCCGTTCAGCAAACAACCCAAATTTTTGACTCGTACTATTGATGTAGCAACCATGTACCGGACAGTATATAGCTCGCCGCTTAGAACGTTTCCGATTTCGGTCACACCTTCTCTGCACTTCGACCCTCCGCATCACTAAACATAAAACAGATCACAAGAAGGTTGCGTTGGAGGGACTGAGATCATAAAGACCATCAAAGCCCAACTCCTAAATCAACGGTTTATTCAGTTTGACCAGTAAAAACTTATGAACCAGTGCAAGTTCTAGGGAACATGCTTCACTAACTCTTATACCTAAGCAAGTATACATAGACTTGCTTGTTGAGAGTCTGCATTTGTCAGATTGCAAAGCAGAACTTCTAGAGCTAGGCGCTCCTAAATGGTAGACGCACTATGTTTATATAGCCGCAAATTACAATTGTCAAGACCAAAGTGAAGATAGATTAATACGGATTCGGTAATTTTGTACGTGATATTACTTAAAATCCTTAAGAAGCGGCCTGACGCAAAACTCTCAAATATTGTTTAGCTATGATTTCTGGCGTAAAATGCGACTGCAAATACTTACGAGATGCCACACCCATGTGTTCTGCTAGTTCTTGGTCTTTATTCAGTAGGCGAATAAATTCAGCTAGCCCGTAACTGTCTCCATTCTCAAAACTAGCGCCACATTGAGCATCTTTAAGTAGCTGTCTCAAGTAAGAATATTCCGAACAAACCACTGCTACTGGTCGCCCTGTAGCTAAAGCTGGATAAAGCTTGCTAGGAGCAACTAAACTTTCCATGCCAGCTTCTACGCTGACTAAAGATAAGTCGCAAGCTGTCAAAGAATATGGCAGCACTTGTTTGTCTTGGTAAGGTAGAAAAAGGAAATTTTCTAGTCCTAATCGATTTACCTCCTGGATAAAACTTTGTTGTTTAGGCCCACCGCCAATACAGACAAACTGAATTGGCTCATCTTGCAGATGTTTCGCAGCCTCTAAAATGGTGTCCATATCATGGCAACGGCCCATGTTACCAGAATAGAGTACGGTAAATTTGTTAACTAAGTTGTGTTCTTTAGCAAACCAGTTATCTTTTTTTACAATTGGTACGATCAAATCCGGGTCTCCCCAACTGTGAATTACGGAAACTTTATCTGCTACTTCAGGACAATTTGCTACCACTCGCTGCTTCATAGCAGGACTCAGAACCACGATTCCTCGCGCATTCTGCCAAATTTTTCTGTTAACCGCTTGCCAGAATCCACCCAGCCAATGATTCTTGGGGATCACTCCAAGAGCGATCGCAATATCTGGGTAAATGTCGTAAATTAAACACACGTAAGAAAGCCCAAAAAACAGATGGGCTAAGTACCCTATAATCGGTAAAAACGGGGGTGCTGAAGTCAGTAAAAATACATCGTGGCGACGGCAACATCTGATCAGATGCAGAACGGCACGCAATGTAAACAAGACACCATTGATAGCTTTACCACGAAGCCGCCGTGACCAGAGTTGGGCAGCGCGCGATCGTTGAATTCTGACTCGGCCTACTTGTTCTACTGCTGGAGCATTGGATGTCCCAAACGCATACCCTGGTTGACCTGTAAAAACCTCAATGTTTACCCCTTGTTGACTTAAGTGTTTCACCAATTCTTCAATCAACTGCCCCGTGGCTGCATAGTCTGGAGGGAAAAACTCGGTAATTACAGATAAATTTAACGGCTGGACAAACCTGGTTTCATTCGTTCCTAAAGACTGACGTGGAGTAATAGGAGGAAATGCAAATGCGGGAAAATTCTTTGCTTTACCGCTTCTTGTGTTATCAAAATTAACCTTCTCATTTGACAACAACTCCCTATCATTTTGGATGAATTGATGATTTTGAGAAGATTTGCTGCTAGAGTTCGTTGGCAACGACTTTTTCAGCCATTCACTGAATGCCATTGGCTATATTATCCTTTGAAAGATTTTTAGACGTAGAGATAAACTTTTCAGCGATAATTTAGGCACAAAAATTGCCTTTATCGCCCAATACGTTCAATTCAGTTCCTTTATAGTCGATGTTTGAGTAAATGAGTATAAAAACCAGATTTTCTTGGTTTTTTTTGTTTATTTTTGTAATATTTTCTCAAATATCTGATTTTTATAAGTCTTTTTAGGGACAGGAACCCTATGTAAACTTTGCTTTTTTCTTCCTCTTTAATTACTTTCAAAAGAGGAAAAGGCAAATATTTGCATTATCAAACATATCCAAGTTTTACAATCTATTGGGTCAAAAGCCTGATAAATTACAAAACCTAATGTTTAATTTTTTTTGTAATTTTAGTAATAAATGATGCTAAACATCAAATCTGCTGGCAGAAGCATCATACTATCACAACTACATATTTAAAGCCCGTAATACAGACATGATAAGCAAATAGCATCAACCATAGTAGTAAAGCGTTACTTGTGGTTTACGTAATTTGGCGGCTATCTTAGCATACTAGTTATATTTGTGTAACCAGTATGCATGAAAAAAATAACGGATTATTCCAGGTTTTCACAAAGGCTAAGGTTTCTAAAAGTTGAAACAAAAATTATTGGATATACCTAAACTGCTAACATCCGCAGATGTGAGCATCTACGACTTTAATCAAATAAACCTGTTGTAGTACTCAGGTTAGCTCATTAAATAGTCTCATCCTCAAGTTAGGCATTGTTTGTGTATAGAAAGCTTATATACCTTTGCCAGCAAAACAGCTAAACCTAAGAGTTATAACATGATTAACTCATTAATTGCCACTTACTCAGCAGTTAATTATTTTTGCTCTTGTTTTAGCTATTAGCATTTAATACTTGATAATGCCTGACTTATTACACGCGCCAAGCTGTTAAATGCTTATATATTCGTGTTATTAACTCAAAAAGTATGCAAAAACAACTTAATATTTAAAAAAATTATTGCTGAAAATGAGCTAGGCTATTTAACAAATCTGGGGAAACCAGAGGATTAATGAAACATTCTAAGTAGAAGGCAGTCATAACAAAACGAGTTTCAAAGCCAAGCATGAAAATGTTCTAGGGACTGGGGAGGCTGGGGGAGCAGGGAAGACAAGGGGAGAGATCAGAACTCATACCAAGTTGCAATCAAAAGTAGCAACTGTCATTGCGAGCGAAACAAAGTGGAGCGAAGCAATCTCCGCTAACGAAAGATTACTACAACAGAACGCAACTTGGTATCAGCACTAAAAACTCAGCACTTTCAAGTCAGTCGGCACTCGATTGTCCACTTCTTTTTATAAGTAATTATTCGTAATTTATATATTTCAATAAGTAAAATTATTACAAGTTTACTTGACTTTTTGTTAAACAAAGCTTAATGCTGAAGAATGTAACAGATTTTATACTTTAATTTGTGAATTATACTCAGGCTTACTTAGAGAAGCCAGAATATACTTGCCTGGGTATAATACCGTTTATCCTACTTAAAATGCATAATTGCATCCCAAAACAATTGACCAAGCCACTAAAGGTTCCATGAAGATGATACTGATTAACCCCAACCATGTTTTGTTGCGGTAGACAATCAAGCTTGACAAAAGACATAGTATTAATGCTAAATTCTCTCACATCCTCTAAAGCAGTGACTTGTAACGCTATGCGGAATTTTACATTCAAAAATCTTTGATATTGGGCTTTAGAGCTAGTTTTAGATGTCTCGCTATTTTTAGCTTAGTGCATTAATTACCGTCACGGCCTATAACAGTTATAGAAATTCTCAACCTTTTGGAAATAGTTGCGGGAGAGCAAATCAACCCAAACTAAAAAATTTATCATACTACATTTGATTAAGTTAAGTATTTAATTGTTCACCTTCCACAACTTAATTAGTAGGACAATCGAATGTCAAATATGACTAAAAGTTGTGATGTCAAACCATACCCAGGCTTATTACCCAATACAAATTAATGATGGAGAATCATTTTACTAAAATCTCAAGTTACGAACAGAATGGAAGTAGTGGAGGCACAACACTTCCATCTCAAAATTTTTCCTGGTTTGCAAAGGAAGAGCAGGATTGGGACTTAAAACAATTCCTGGCTGTGATCAAGCGGCGGGCTTTAGTCATGGTAGGAGTAACTAGCGTTGTGATGAGTTTTGTTTCCTACTCAACGCTACAGCAAAAACCAGTCTACCAAAGTAGTTTTCAGCTTTTAGTAGAGTCTGTCAATGATGATAATAATTTAGGAAAAGTTACTACAGACGCTAACTTCAACACTAAAGCAAGTTTAGATTATGAAAGCCAAATTCAGGTTCTTAGGAGTCCTGAGTTAATGGCAGGCATTGTGAAGCAACTGCAAAGTTATTATCCAGGGATCAACTATAATTATCTCATTCAAAATTTATTAATTCGTCGTTTAGGTACAACTAAAATTATAGAAGTTACCTATAGAAGTAATGATCCAAATCAAATAAAAGTAGTATTAGATTTGATTGCTAAATATTACTTAAATTACAGTCTAGAGAAACGGCAAACCAAGCTGCGGCAAGGAGTTCAGTTTGTTGAGAAACAACTGCCATCTATTAAAAATAGAGTGGATCAGCTGCAAAAAGAGCTACAAATTTTTAGACAAAAGTATAATTTTATTAGTCCTGACACTCAAGGAGAACAAATCCAGTCTCAACTTCAAACATTGTCTAATCAAAGAATAGCAATTGATCAGCAATTAGCGTTAGTTCGCTCCAATTATAAAATTATGGAGGGGAAAGAAGGAGAGCTTGTAGCGCTAAATTCTTCACCTATGTATCAACAATTAGTTACTCAGTTGCGACAACTAGAAGTTCAAATATCTAGTGAATTAACTCGTTTCCAACCAGAGAACCCGGCTATTCAAACATTGAATGATAAAAAACAAAATCTGTTACCATTAATACAACAAGAAGCGCAGCGTGTTTTAGGAATAAAATTTGCTGAAATTACAACTCAAATGCAGAGTTTAGAAGTTCAAAGCCAAGAGCTTTCTAAAGCAGAAGTGCAACTGGATCGACAAGCTAAACTCTTACCAGTGTTATCAAGAAAATATACCGAACTCCAGCGAGATTTGCAAATTGCGACTGAGAGTCTGAATCGTTTTTTAGCTACTCGTGAAACTCTGCAAATTCAGGTAGCTCAAACAGAACTTCCTTGGGAGTTAATCCAAGGAGCTTTTCAGCCCGAATACCCGATATCTCCTAATATCACACGTAGTTTGCTTTTGGGATTTGTTGCTAGCTCTATCTTAGGTATCGGCATTAGCTTACTCTTAGAAAAACTAGACAATACCTACCATAGTGTCGCGGAGTTAAAAGAAAATATCAAATTACCGATACTAGGAATTTTACCTTTAGACAAAAAAGTCCAACTGAGCCGTAATCTCAATCTCGAACAAAAGTCTCCTAAACAAAAAGTACCTGCTAAGTTGCTTCAGGGAGTTTCTAGTTCTGTTGAGAATTTACAACGACAATCTGCAAGCGATCGCTACTACAGGCAAGGAAAATTTTGGGAATCTTTACAGATGTTGTATACGAATATACAACTACTTAATTCCGATCACCCTATTAACTCTTTAATTATTAGTTCAGCACTGCCAGGAGATGGCAAATCTACTGTTGCATTTCAACTAGCTCAAATAGCCACAGCAATGGGGAAACGAGTATTACTTGTAGATGCTGATTTACGCCGACCCCAGATTCACTACTTATCAGATTTAAATAACCTGTGGGGTTTGAGTAGTTTAATTTCTACAAATATGCCACCTGAGCAGGTTATTCGGAAAATGCCAACGATGAGCAATTTATCTATAATTACTTCAGGGCCTGTACCACCTGACCCTGCAAGGTTGCTTTCGTCAGACAAGATGAAGCACTTGATGGCATACTTCCATAGAACCTTTGACTTAGTAATTTATGATGTTCCCCCAATGGTGGGATTAGTTGATGCGAGAATGTTAGCACCCTACACTGATGGCATGGTGCTTGTAGTGAGATTAGACAAAACAGATAAATCGGGGTTGATGCAGGCTCAAGATAGTTTAAAAATTTCTCCAATCAATGTTTTAGGCATCGTTGCCAATGGAGATCAGACTCAGTACAAAGCCTACAAAAACTACTATACTTACGCGAGTAGTCGGTCATGAAAATGGGCATGGGGCATGAGGCATTGGGTATCTATATAGGATTCCTATTTGATTTTTGAAAAAATACCGTACACTTCAGCTTTTTTTCTTTCCTGTTCCCCGTTCCCTGTTCCCCTTCGGGTGAATCCTACGGATATGCTATGCGAGCAGCAGTTGTTTATGGGGGTTTACCCCATAAGCAACTGCCTCCTCTGCCTTATTTTCAAGACAATTCACAGTACAATTGATCTAGTTGGTCATTTAGGTAAAGCAATGCGCGTTGCAGTTATATTGGCCATAGCGATCGCAACTGTAGCTGGAATTGAAACATATACTCAAAAGCCGAGTCCAGCAATTCAGTTGCGAGATGGCACAGTATATTTTGCCCAACCACCGCGGTTGGTTGAGGCAGCTACTACTTATAATGAGGTCTATGTCTGGGGTGCAACATACTACTTTACCCTCAGCCTACCAGAGAATGCCGGAGAACCACTGCAACAAGTCACAATCAACCAGCATCAAGGAGTAGACAATATTCGCTTTGATCTAAAAAACAGTTTTGCTTTTGAAGGTACGCGTTCCGACAAGGGGCAAAAATTTAAATTACAAGATGGGGCGAGTAACCAGAAGTCACGGACAGTAACATTAAGATTTGAGCCGCCAATATCTCCTGGTCAAACTATTACAATTGGTTTAAAACCTAAGCGGAATCCGGCTGTGGCAGGTGTTTATTTATTTGGAGTTACGGCTTTTCCTGCTGGTGAAAAATCTCACGGGCAATTTCTGGGTTTTGGACGACTACATTTTTACGGTTCCAGATTTAACTCGATTTTTTTCCCTTATGGGTGGTGAGATCACGTCCGGTTAAAGATTTATCATGAAAATAGCAGGGGTGCAGAGGAGCAGAGGGACACAGGAGAAGGCTTTTTAGGATTTCTGCATAGCTTTGGGAATTAATACTAATTAGCCGGACTTGATATGATTGTTAATTATATTGGTTTAAATCAAGCTATAAGGATTTGAAGATTTCTTGCAAGCGTAGCAAGTTTAATTATTTTAAATTGCTGATTATTTCTCTTTAAAAGTCCACACACCCTCATCCCAATCTGCTTCTGATGGAGGTGATTGTATCCAGTGCTGACAACGGCGCAGATGCAACATAGCAGGTTTATCATTGCCATCAGCAGCCAAAACTTTGGTAAATGCATCTTGAGCCAAGCTAAACTCACGCTTGAGGTAATACTCACGTCCTTGGTGATAATACTCAATTACTTCTAGTTTTTTACTATTAATAGGATCGGAACGCAAACTCAGCAGTTCATATATAGCTACTGGCTCATTTCTACCTTTGACGCGAATATAATCTAGTTCTCTAGCCCAAATATTTTCTTGGCAGGGTTTATAAGTGTTATCGCTAATAATGATGTCGCAACCGTACTGTTTGCTGACACTTTCTAATCGAGAGCCAAGGTTGACGCCATCACCAATAGCAGTAAATTCCATCCGTTTACTAGAGCCAATGTTGCCACTAATCACGGTATCAGAATGAATTCCAATGCCGATACTAATCCGGGGTTTATTAGCTAAGTAACGACGGTGATTAAATTCTTGCAACCGATGGCGCATTTCTAAGGATGTTTGCACTGCCATCCAAGCATGTTCTTCTAATGGTAGAGGAGAACCAAATACAGCCATAATCGCATCACCAATGTATTTATCAAGGGTGCCTTTATGTTGAAAAACTGCCTCTACCATTGATTCAAAATATTCGTTGAGCATACTGACTACTTCTTCGGCTTCTAAATTTTCCGTTAAAGTTGTATAGCCACGAATATCAGAAAATAGAATCGAAACTTCTTTGCGATCGCCTCCTAATTTAGCATCATCCAATTTCAATAATTCTTCCGCTAATTCCTGAGTCATGTAGCGGTACATCGTACTTTTAAGGCGCTTCTCATCACTGATATCTTCCATCACAACCAGTGCCCCACGGACTTGTGTATCATCGCTGGCATCGGCAATTGTGTTAATCGATAAATTAATACTGTGTTGTTCTGTGCCAGTAGTTAAAAGTATGCGATCGGGATAATACTGCTGTCGCTGTTTTAAATCGGCTGCATTTAAAGCATCCTGACACCACTTACTAAAGTCACCTTCTTTAATACCGATGACATCTTTAATTGAAAGACCTTCTAAACGGTCTTGTTCTTCATGGCCTAACAAGCGTTTAGCACTTTCGTTGGCAGCGATAATTAACCCTGCTTTATCAGTAGAAATTACACCATTAGAAAGACTACGCAAAATGTCTCGTTGCATTTGTTCTTGTTGCTTGACTGTGGCAAACAACTGGGCATTATGCAGTGCCACTCCCGCTTGAATATTAAAAGCTTCCATAAACACTTCGTCATTATGATCGAAACTAGCTTGGAAGCATTCGGGTGCTTTTGGCCAAAATGCAGGGTTATAAGCCGGAAAATCTCCTGATTTTCTTTTATTTACTAACTGAGTGACGCCAATCAATTGTTGATCGGCGTTAAATACTGGCATACAAAGTAAGCTACAAGTACGATAGCTAGTTTGCTGGTCAATTTGTTTGGCAGTACTTGAGTCTGGATGGTCATACAAATCAAAGGGAATGTTTAGCTTTTTACCAGATGCAGCTACTATGCCAGCAAAGCCTTTACCTATTGGGACTCGCAATTCTTTAGTTGAACCATCACCTTGAGTTATTTTCGTCCATAATTCATGGCGATCGCGGTCTATTAGCCATAAAGTACTGCGATCAGCATTCATCAGTTCTTTGGCTTCATCCATTACCCGTTTTAAGGTATCTTCTAAGTCAAGGCTGCTTTGACTTAGCGACTTGATTGCTTTCATAAGCGCCGCTGCTGCTCTTTGTTTTTGCGTTGCTACATAAAACGAGCGTGACGACTCTAAAATCAGTTGAATTGAAGGCGCAAATTCCTGGAATAATTCTTCATCGACGTTAGTAAAACCCCTAGTATCGATGCGTTCTGCAAGGGGATCATCGGGGTTATCCAGGTATTTTAACTTATTGAGTAATTGTACTACTGCAACTAATTTCCCTTGTTCATTCAACAATGGCAAAGCCAGCATTGTATAGGTACGGTAACCAGTTATTTTTTCTTGTTTCTGAGCAAAAACTGAGCGCGAATCTTGATAAAAATCAAACGGAATATTAATCACTTTTTTGAAAGTAGCAACTTCACCAGCTATTCCTTTATCCGCTGGAATGCGAATTTCCAAAGAGCGATCGCCTTCTGCTTCCGCCAAAATAGACCATAGTTCTTGTTTCTCTTCATCTAATAAAAATATTGTTGTACGATCTGCCCCTAATAATTCACCAATTTTCAGGGTAATCGAATGCAACATTTCTTCTAGGATTTTCTCAAATCCATGAGAATCCAGCATTGACAAAGTTTGATGGACAATCTGTAATTTTTGTTCGACCTCTTTAACAACCTGTTTAAAAGTATCCTGAGTCAGGGGAGCAAGAAAACTAGAAATCGTTCCTTGCCTTGTAGCTAAACCACCCATCGCAGCAGAATTTTCTTTTAAATATGTTTTGTCTTGGTTACGAACACCAATAATTAAATCGGCAGTCTCATCAAAACTATGTTGATGCAATGACATAACTAAATTTTGATATATAGAGATGAGTTTTTAGAAATGTTATTAAGTGTTGCCAACAGCAACAGTTATTTAGCATTATTTACAGTTTAATCGCTTATTGAACTAGCGTCATCCTGTGGATAACTAGGGTAAATCAATATTTTAAGCTTCAAAGTCTGTTCATGTAGCATTACTTCCCTAAGAGGAGCATCTCCATTAGGTAACTGCCAAATTAATTACAAGTATCAAAATATCAGCCTGTTTTCCTCTCATATTTGTTCTCCTAAATCATTGACAAAAAAGAAATACTTCAATGTAAACTAACTAGAAAGCATTTAACTTGACATATTTGTTAGAGCAAATCTTATAGATGTTAAAGTGTAGCAATAAAAATCTAAAACCATATCGACTTGAATAAAATAAAGGATAATTATAATATTTAATAAATTTAAATTAATTTTAGACAAATCTCTTGGCAGAATAGAAATTGATATGTAGCCAATTCCTAAAATAAGTTAAGTGTTAGTACTATAAATGTGACATCAAAAGTGATGTAGCTGCCATTGTTAATTACTAGGAAGGAAGGCATAATCAGGTTACAGACGTTGTGTGCATAACTTACCGGCTTATCATTATGAAAATTCCGCTGGAAGATGCATTAGCTTCATCTAAAGCTGCGATTGCAAGGGAGCGCAGCGCCTGCCGTAGGATGCCCGTACCCCTACGCTTAAGCAAGCTACGCGTAGCGTCTCCTTTAGGAGAAGGGCTGTAGGGCGATTGCGCGGAGCGCAGCACCAAAGGCGATCGCAAGGTTTGCAGATATTACTCACTTGCTCAGTCGCTACCTACTTGACTGACCATACTTGTAGAATTACTGTATCCATAGTTCCCCGACTCCTAGCTAAATTAACAGTTTCCAGTTTAAAATCAAAACTTTGTTAGAAGAATTCTCAATGTGACAAAGTTTATTTTAAGCGATTGATATCAATTGCTCGTATCCAATTTGGGCGAAGTCAGCCAAACAAGTCTGTTTAGCACTTACGCAAAAATATTATTCGTTGAGGCTGGGTACAAGGTTGTGGGAATGTACAGCTTTTAAACACCATCCCCCCTAAAGCCTTATAGCCTACACGCCCAAACCTTTGATTTTCCGTTTTTATGCGTAAGTCCTACTCTGTTTTAGAATCAGCAAAAAATTCAGGCATCAAGTGGTTGAATATGTTCAACCATAATACTTTATAAACTTTGCTGCCTAATTAGCCACTAATTATTTTTCAGAGTCTGCTGAACAAATCATCTCATGTCCGTGAAAACCCTTGTATTCTCGTTGCGATGGTAATTGGTAATCAACTTTTCCCCAATTACCAATAAACGTCGATTAAAACGAGATTTAAGCAACATATTGAGAATTAAAGCGACCTAAAAGTGAAATATTACTAGTTGCAAGCAAGATTTTGAGCTATTTATAGTCTTGCAAACTTGTAAAATGATGTACTTAATCAGCTGCTTGAGGGATAAAAAGCATAAGATCTCAAGGTCTTCCATTAAGCAGCAGCCTTGTAGATGATATTAAGCGAGGTATTTATGAACTGGGTTAAAGTTCTACCAGAAAATGAACTATCACCTAATGAGCGCAAAGTGGTAAAAGTTGAAAAACACGCTATCTTACTAATTCACCACAACAACCAAATTTACGCGGTAGCAAATTCCTGTCCGCACATGAAGCTACCTATGCAGAAGGGCAAAATTACAGATAATGGAGCGATTGTCTGCCCTTTCCACCGTAGTGCTTTTGATTTGTCCAGTGGTAATCCTACAGAATGGATTACCTTTCCCCCTGGACTTGGCAAGGTGATGGGTATGATTTCTAAAGAAAAGACACTGCCTGTTTTTCCTATCCGTGTGGAAGAAGGAAGTATTTGGGTGGGGTTGCAATAGTTTGTTGGCTATCTGTTCAGGGATACATACTAATTTGTTTAGAAAATTTCGTCCTTGATTAGTGTAATAGTCTTTCTCTAAAATCTGGCTAGACATAATCTCCGCGTCTTCCCGTTTCCGCGATAATCTGTATCATTAGTTACCTTATTTGGGGAATTGATATAAGCACTTATGGGGGCAAAACCCACAAGGGGATTGACGCCATTGCACATCAATAGCGCTTTGCTTAAGATGATGCTGCCACAAAGATTGATAACACCAGCGCCAGTTTCTTTACCGTATTCACTGGCGCTTTTATTCTAGCTACGAAATTTTAACTGATCATACTTTGTTGAATATAATTATTGAGTTCGCGATCGCTTTCTCATTTTATGTATCAGATAGCGCTCAAATTTAATACATTGCAAGAAATCATCTTCGGATAAAACTAAAGCTTGAGACAACTTTGTCAAATACATTTTTATTAAAAACCGTAGTAGGACGTCCCTGTTGAAAATTAAAGGGAGCCGAAATACTAATTATGTATTTGTGATCGGGGGTTAAGAAAGCCACCTTTTTCTCAACGCCTAAAGTATTAGATGTGTAACTAATGGCATTCTGATTAGCAACTTTAGTATTAGCAAACTTCTCGGCTGTGGGGTCATTTAGCTTTACAATATCAGCTAAACTACGATTATTATAATTAACTGATTGTGTATAAATCGAGATACTTTTAGGAAATTCTGTAGGAACTTTGTTTTTTATTAAGCATTGTGCCTGTGCAAAACTGTGAGGATCAAGTATTAGTAATCCATTCTCGCCCACTTCTAAAGTTTTGTAGTTATCAGGGATGTTAAAGCGATAGCCAAATTGTTTTTGATGAATAGTTTTAGGCTTGATAGCAGCAGGAACTATACCATTTTGGGGGCAGACTTGAGCCTGTACTAATTTGGGGTGAGCAGCAAGAGTTACACCTGCTAAGGCGGCTGCCAGTACAATATTTGTGATTTTCATATATTTTCTATCTATAAATTCTCCTAACTTAAACAAACTAATCGCTTAGATTTGTTTGGTGTAAGAGCTTGAGCTAGATTTAAATATATTGACGATATTAGGAGATAAAAAGTGCCAAATAATAGCTAAAGCTGTGACCCCAATCTTTTTTGGAATAGGTTTAGCACATTATTTAGAAGGCGATCGCACTCAGACCATTAAGCTAGGACTTACGCACCCAAGCCTGAAACCCCGATCCCCCCTAGCCCCCTTAAAATGGGGGGAACGCCTAAAGCCCCCTTTCTAAGAAGGTTGGGGGATTTGAGTGCGTAAGTTCTGTAAGCAATTTTAAAAACTTTTGAGATGATTCAAAAACTGAATAACTTCAGTATTAGTAAATTCCTGACACGATCGCTTATTGTAGGTTCGCTGTAGATAAGAGCGCCCTCGATATATGTTTTAGCCCAAGCGGTTTATTTAAATAAAATCAAGTCATAATCCGACAATTCAATAATGCCAGCAATCAATTTCCAGCAAGGCTTGTCTCCTTCCCAATCATTAGATGGTAAGTAGGGTAGGCTCAAGCTGACTGTTACTAAGCAGGGATTTTGAGGACGATAGCCAGATTCCAATCGTTTTACAAATACAGGATCAGTAATAATAGCATTAGTTAGTTGCTGACCTGTATTTGTCAGCAAAGTACCTTGCCATTTCTGACCACCTTGAGCCTTCGATATAGCCTCTACAGATAATTCTGTTGCGTATACTAATTGCAGGGTGCGTCTTTTATGAAGTGGAAGTGACTGTAGATAAGTTACAGTCACATACTTGTTAGAGTTATGAAGAACATGAGAATAGTTACCACAGTACTGCAAGATATCTTTGCATTGAGCCTGCCCGACTCGTTTCCAGACTCCACTAGCAATAGTCAAGTTTTCACTCTCAAAACCAAAGTCGGGGCCATTCTTATCTAACGGAATTTCTAGAATGTCCAATAGTGCAGGCTCTTTGCCTTGTATAAGTCGGATACTTGCAGGAACTCGACCATCCTCTGGATACAAACTAGAGACTGGACGCAGCCACTGACCTGTAGCAAGATTAACTCCTGCAATACAACGTTCTTTAAGTTTCCAAGAATTGGCAAGGCAGATAATTTGAGCCATAAAAGTTTGTCATAGGTGACTTATGGTTATATTTCCCAATTTGTCACGCAAATATTCAGCCACTAAGCGACGATGGCAATGATGAGGTTTCGCTTCACTACAAAGCAAACAACTACCATCTAAAAGCTGTGGTGAAACTTTTTTTTCAATTTGGCGATCGCTCATCAATGCTAAAAACTTGCTCTCATAGGTTTGCCAATCACCTTTGTGTTTTTTGTAATTATCCAAAATATCTTTTGTTGGTGCCATATCTAAAATATGTACATATTCGATATCACCAATTTGTCTTAAGAAATATTCTAAATCTCCCCGCTTAGTAAAACCTGCAAGTTGAGAGATATTATTCAGTCTGGTATCAACAACTCTCTTAACTCCAGAATTAACTAAAGTGTCAAAAAACTTTTGAGCAGTCTTTTGAGTAAAACCAATAGTAAATAAATTAATTGCCTTACTCATATTTATTTTCTGTTTTCTCTACATAGGCAATTTTTTCGCCTTGTTGCTGATAGGCTTTTTTCAGTAATTCTTCTTTTGAATACTGCAACATCGATGGTTCAAAAAGGGAAATACTCTCGAATAAAGACAGTTGAATTTGTTTAGGTAACTCTGGTATTTTGAGTTTATGTAATCTTAACAGTCTTTCTTCGAGGTAAACATGAGTTTCTAAATCACCATTGCACAAAATATGATTAATTTTTAGGTCAAACTGTCGTAAGCGTTGGCAAATAAGAATTGCTCTATGGCAGGTAATTGGATCTTTTTCTGCACACATCAGCGCAATTTTGTAATTTTCTGCTCCTTTTAACAATCGCTGAATTCCATCTGCAAACTGTTGAGTAGATGCAATTTTTTCATATAAAGCTTTACCATCAACATAGCAAGTTGTATCACTAGGTCTTGCTCCTAATTCTCGTCCTAAAAATACATAAGAAATACCTACATTGACTAAGGCTGCTTTAAGTGGTGCTTGACTGAAGTGTTGTAAATAGCGACTGTATGGATGCGATCGCACATCCGCTAAAGCTGTTACCCCCTGCTTTTGTAGCAATGTAATAAATGCTTCAATGCTGTGATTGGAATGTCCAATGGTAAAAATTTCCATCTCAAAAGTCTAATAGCTGCCATTGTGTCACTGTTACCCAATTATAGGCATCCTTTTTGAAGGCAGGTATCAGTAAAATAATTAACTAAATAATGCAGGCTATACACTTCTGGATCGAGGTGGTCAGCGTAGGCGATAATGCGATCGCCTTTTGTTGTTAATGTTGTAGTGGTGCGAGCGCTTTCTGGAAAAAATTATATTGCCTACCAAATAACATTCACATCATACTGAGAAATTAACGGATCTAGAGTCAGAATTGGTAAATTTTCAAGTTGGCTTTGACAAACCAATATCCGGTCAAATGGATCTTTATGATGATTGGGAAGATGATAAACTCCAACAGCGTGATTAAGTTGGATTGGTAGACTTTCAATAGAGTTAATCAGCAATTGCTCAGAAATAAACTGCTCTGGAATTTTTGGTAACAGCAATTTACCTAGTTGTGCTTTCAATACCTTCGCCAAAATAAGAGGTTAAAAAAATTTTGGCAAAAATGGCAAAATAACCGATACATAAGCGTTGAGCTTACAAGGTATGTTTTCCGCTCAAACCCTTGATACTGCGGTAGTATGTCAAAAAAAGCCTTGTGACAAATCGGGAAGGAATTTTTAGGACTTATTGTTTTTGCCAAACCCTAGAGACTAGGACGTTAATACATGAACTTACCCTCGTAAATTGGCTAAGGTATTGGCTTTAATAGCTATTTCCCAACCGCTAGCTGCACTGAAAAATAACTTATTGTTGGCATCACTGATAATTGATCTAACTGTAAATGATAACCGAGAGCTATCAGTAATCCACCACAGAAAAGTATGGGTATCAAACAGTACTCTCATCCCTCAAAGCTCGCAAGGATATCATCAGGTAAGGGATCGTCAAAATCTGGAGCGATGGTGATTAAGCCTTTAGCGCTTCCTGGTATCCGCTTTGGGAGATTTTGATTCACAGGTACTAAACGAGCGATCGCAACTCCATCTTGAATAATTGTCACTTCTTCACCCTGAATTACCCGCTTCAGAAGTTCAGAAAAGGTAACTTCTGCCTCTTGAAGATTAATATTTACAGTCATAGCAAAGCTTCTCCTAAAAGCTATAGCTGGCTTTTATCTTTCTTTCCTAATTTTACAGATGAGCATATAAGCAGGCGATGAATATTCAGGAATGCTCCTCTAATACCAGTGTAGACTCAGCCGCCCGTCCAAATTCTTCTGGTGCGTATTGCAAATGCGCTTCCGCACCAGGCCAGAGGAAGTTACCGAGAGTTACAGAACGTACTAAGTAATGTAGGTTATAAACTCCTGGTTCGAGGTGGTCGGCGTAGGCGATAATGCGATAGCTACAAATGATTAAAAATAGAGAAGTAAGTTCATTACCAAATTATGAAACTCAAAGTTGTATTAGAACCCAGTGATGAAGGTGGATACACCGTCTATGTTCCCTCACTTCCTGGATGTATTAGTGAAGGGGAAACTGTTGAAGAAGCATTAGAGAATATCCAAGAAGCAATCGAACTCTATCTTGAGCCATTGGAAAATGAATTGAGCACTCAAGAGGGAGTAATTATTAGGGAATTGGTACTGTGAGTAAAGTTCCTATTTTACCTTACACTCAGATTATCGCTGCTTTAGAACAGGATGGATGGACAGTTGTACGCCAGCGAGGTAGTCACATTAGGCTAGAAAAAACCTGGTCAGATGAAGTTTTGAAATTGACAGTTCCGGCTCATCGACCAGTTAAGCGTTCTACTCTAGCCAAGATTTTAAAGCAGGCTCGTATAGACCTGGAAAGATTTTTAGATTTGTTGTAGCCACAGATTACATAATTATTACTTACCATCCTCCAGTATTAATGTAGACTCAGCAGCACGCCCAAATTCTTCGGGTGCATATTGCAGATAGACTTCTGCACCAGGCCAGAGGAATTTACCGGGAGTAACGGAACGCACTAAGTAATGCAGGCTATAAACTCCTGGGTCGAGGTGGTCGGCATAGGCGATAATGCGATCGCGGTAAATATTTTTAAACCCAAGTTGCCAACTATCGGCTTTTGCTTCTAATGCTGCTGTTGTAGTTTGAAAACTTGCATCTACTGCTTCTAATCCGGCTGGTAGAGGATCTGTAATTACTATATGATCCACAGGATGATCGGTAATAATTTCCAAACCAATATCAAAAACTTGTCCAGGTGTTAAAGTTAATGGTTTATCAAAGGCGTAAAGTCCTAATTTTTGCAGAACTTTTTCTTCACCTACTTTCTGTATTTCTCTTGTTACCCTTAAACCGTTGAATTTTCCTGATTGATTTCCTTGCAGGCGATAATTATAAGTAACCAGATAGTGTAATTTACCTCTACCTGATTTTTGTAGCACTAAATCATGACGTCCATGAGGTAATTTATCCATTGATACATTTAGCTGTAGGCTAGGATTGCTGTAGCCATCAAAGCGATTTTCTCCTAACTTTTTACCAGCTAATTGTACAGAGGTCACAAAATTAGGTGGTGTGGGTTGTAGTTGACTATATTCTACTAAGGCTGTGAGTGCTTGGGCGTTGTTATAACTAGTTTGCCATGTGCCATCTCTTCGTTGTGCTAGCAAACTTTGAAATAATTTATCGATAACTTCGGGTTTAGCCTTGTTAGCAATAAATAGACGTAAAGCTTGCGCTTGTGCTGTCGTCGATGAACTCATCCATCCCCAACTATTGGGTAAACTAATAACTGCTGTGCGACCAGTTTCATATATATTTTTTTGTAACTGGTTCAACATTGTTTGTGATTCGTCTCGCCATTCGGAGAACTGGGATAAGTACCGCGCTAGTTTTATTTGATTGACTACATCAAAGTTATTGCGCTTTTGATAAATATCTGCTAAGAAACTATTGCGTTTATCGCCCAATTCTGCTAAAGCTATCAAGGCATTTAGTTGCAGTTGATTTTTACAAAGTTGCTGTTTGCAAAATTCGTATTGTCCAGGGTTAGCGAGGACTTTTTGTAAGTAACCCTTGAGGTGAGAAAGCATTTTAGAATCAATCAAACTAGGGAAGGCTTGACTTGCCTTAGTTAAAGATTCAGCTGAGTAGGAAGACACCCAAGGGTCGGATTTTTCTTGTCCAGGGAAAGAAGCAAAACCACCATCAGCTATTTGAAGTTTTTGCAGTTGTTCAATTGCTTGATTTGCTTGTTGGCTAGGATTAAATTCTGCAAATGTCTGACTATATTTTTGTGACAGCGTTCGCAAATTCGCCGCAATCATTAACTGACTCACTGCTGGTTCTGCGAATGGTAATTCATTATCTGCTAAAACTTGTTTGGCTGGTGCTTTAATTTCTGGTATTAAGGTACTTGCTAACTGAATATCTAAACCTCCCGCGTCTGGGAAGGTATTTTTATCAACATTCAAAGGGATTTTACTCTGCTTTTCAGTTATTCCTGTTTCAACAACTTGTTCTGTAATTTCCAGGGGCTTAATTTCCAAAGGTACTTCAAAAGCATCGGCTGCATTATTTAACTGCGTGGTAAAGCGAACTCTCCCAACTCCCACACTATCTGCGACCATGGGAAAGCGATAAGCCTGGGTAGCGGTTTCAGCTTTGGTTTGCAAAGCGGTAGCGGTAGGGTTATTATCAGCAAACTTCACCGTACCGCTGAGTTCACCGTTAATTGCGAGATTTCCAGTATTTCCAGTGTTGTTCGTGACGGATAAACCAGCGAGGATGCGATCGCCTGGACGGGCAAATTGTGGCAAGATGGCATTAGTTAGCAATGGTTTAGTAGTGATAAATGTTCCATCGCCATTGCCAAAACGCAGATTTCCATCGGTAGCAACAGCCATCACCCGCCATGTAGTTAAGTCATCGGGGAGTTTAAATGTAATCTGTGCTTTACCTGTAGCATCAGTAACCACAGAACCGTTGTAGTAAGCTAAAGCTTGAAAATCTGTGCGGACGCGGGTATTGGCTGCGCCTGAAGAAAAGCCACCGCCATAACCCCAGCCTTTGGGTTTGGGGATATCTTGGGGTTGAATGACGACAGCGGGACGATTATCACTGAAGCGGGTTGCGATCGCCTGTTCAGCATATACTGTATTTACCAAATCTGGCGGACGATAACCAGAAAGTTGTAGTACCGCCTCATTGACCACCATGACTGAGAATTGTCCTTGGGTGGGGTTACCTTGATTATCCTTGAGTTCTAGTTGTACAGTTTCCTCTGCACCAGGTTCCAGTGATGCTTGCGCTGGATTCACTTGCACTTGTAAATATTTATCCTGCAAGTTGACTTTAAATGGTGCAAAACCAATTTTTACTAATTTATCTAAACTTCCCGGTTCCACTTGATTAAGTGGTGCGCCTTGTCTAACTAACACAGCTTGTACTGCTGCATTAGGTAGCATTTCTGGCGTAACTTGAAATTGAATTTGCGGTGCGCCTCCCTTCACTTTGGTAATCTGTTGATAGAGAGGTTTATCTTTAATTACCGCAAAATATAATTCTGCATCTGGGTAGGGAGATTGAATTAATGCTGTTGCAGTTTCACCGAGTTTAAACTCTTTTTTATCTAGTTTAACTTCTAGGTGGTCTTCTTCTGGAGAACCCCAGAATACTTGATTGTCTCCAGTTACCCAAATTTGTAAATCTGTGGCGCTTAATTCATCTTTAGTATCGCTAAAATTCGCTCTAATTCTGTAGGAACCTGATTCTTGAGGTGTTACACTTACCGACTGAGGATTGCTAGCAGATGTCACTTCTGCTTGTCCCACTGTCTTATATTCCACTTGATTCTTTGGTGTTCGGCTACCTTCTACCAATTTAGTGACGCTGCTATATTTCATCTGTTGTAACTCCAGACGCAGCCGTTGACCTGTGATGGGTTTTCCTGTAGGGTCAGTAACAACAGTTTCAATAGAAAATGGTTTGCCAGCATCAGCAATAAAATTACTTTTTAACCCAATCAGGCGGTTAGTTGGTAAGGCTGTAAAAGTTTGCGAATTCGCCACCGATAAATTAGAAACATCTGCGACTTGCACATCTACACGGTAAGTCATTGGATATGGTAAATCTTTAGCCACTGTCACAGTTTGACCGCTGCTACCGCTAGCATCTAACCGAGAATTTACCTGCAACACATCGCTAGGTAAATTTGGGCTTTCTTCCGGCCAAAACCATTGCCTACCAAAGCTAAACTCTTCCCATCCTTTGGGAGTAAAATTAGCCTGCTGGCGCGTGACAAAATATTTTGCTTCTCCTCCTTGGACAGGCGCACCAAATAAATAATTACTAGCAGCCTTAGCCTCAACTTTATCGCCAATTAAGGCAAATTCTTTATTCAAGTTGAGTTCAACTTTAAAATTAGGCGGTTTGAATTCAGCCACCCGAAATTCACCCGAAATTTCTTGTCCGCTTTTACCTCTAGCCTGGACTGTATAATATCCTAAGCGTTGAGCTTTATTAATCGGCAACTCTAGGGAGAAAGTACCAAATTCATTGCTTGTCTTCGTGCCTAAATTAGTCCTTTGTCCATCAGGATTTACTAGAGTTAATTGGTAAACAGCATTTTTATCTTGCTGAATTGTGCCATTTTGTAAGTAATCAGCGAAACCAGTTAACCAAGCTTTTTCCCCTGGTTGATATAATTGCCTATCTGAGAATATAATTCCTCGTGATTCTGGTTTTCCATCTTGCCAACCTGCATCAATACCATAACCATAAACACCGCTATATTCTTCTGTGCGGGTAAATGCCCAATCTTGATTTTCACGGGCAATTATTACCAATTCTGGTGCTTTGACAAATCTTTGATTTCCAGGAAAACATTGCTGCAAATCTTCGCGTTTAATGCTGAGATTACCATTATCATCTGTTTTACCAGATGCACAAGGTAGAGGTTGAGGACGAGATTTTACGTTTAATTTTGATTGATAAATTTCAATAGCAGCAGCTTTCACAGGTGAACCATCGCCAAGATGATGAACACGAATTAAACCAGAATCGGGAAACCACTGCGAAAATACACCTAAATTGGTTAATTGTACTAAGCCATAAGTTGTAGGTTCTCGCCACAGTTCCTTGCGATTTTCTTGATATTTATTAGTACGTGCTTGCACCCCATAAGCTAACATCCCCGTAGACGAAGATAGCTTTTCTCGTAAAGGAATAGTAATATCAACTGCTTGATTTTTCTTAGCTGATACTGGGAAACTTTGCCAATCAGCAGGTTTAGGTAATAAATCATTCCCATAATTAAAGTAAACCAAATCTGTTGGTTGGACTACGCGATAAGCAGCTTTGTACTTCGCTTCTGGCAGATTTATCGTATTAATATTTAGCTGTAAGTCTTTACTTGAAGGAAAAATATTTAAATCTGAAGGAACCCAAATATCCCCAGCTAAATCGCCAGTTTCATACTTGACTGTGACAGGCTTACCTAAAGTTTGCCCAAATTTATCTTTGAGATTTGCGCCAACAGTAATTGTATAATTAGTGGCTGGTGCAAGTGCATAAGGATTGATGCGTATAATGTTATCTTCCTCATTAACTTGAAGAAGCCGTGGAATATTTTTTGGGGCAGGATTAATTGTGATATTTTCTTGGGCTGAATCTGCCACTAAGATATTATTAAATTCCAGTTGAGGGCTACCTTGAGTAAATCTGCCGTAAGTTCCCCCTGCATCTGGTTGTCCATAGAAACTAATTTTTTGAAATGCTAAGGGTGAATATGTTGTTAACTTGCTGGCAAATTCTTTTTCACTAGGCAAATTACCATAAGCTGGACGGATACCTGGAGAAAAATTCAATCGATAACGAGTTGCTATTTCTAGATTTGCTTGGGGGATAAGCTGATAAATCCAATTACGTGCTGAAGGGTCAAATTTTTCTAAAGGATCTTCATTTTCTAGTGGTTTATCTTCTTTGATTAAATCAACTTTGAAGCCAATCCCCTGCTTTTTACCTTCTGGAAGTAATTGTAAATGTTCTTGGGCTGAAGCTGTATCTAGCTCTACGTTGGATGTAAATTGTAGTTTAGGTTGCAAATCAATCGGTTGAGCATCAGCCTTCTCAATAGGATTTACACCAGGTAAATTTGTCAGCTTAATCAGTTCTGTATTGAAAGTCCAAGCTAAATCTTTATCTAAATGATGATTTTTTAAATCTGTTAAACCTGCTTTTAGGGTAACCTTAAATCTTGTCGCTTGTGGCAATGCTTTATCAGCTTGAAATCCCACCATACGCGGTGTTAAAAAACGAAATCGGCCGGGTAAGGGTGGCAATAGTTCAAATTTTTGTAGCAAATTCTGCTGTTCTGGGCTGTCAAGACTTTCAACAGGAATTAAAGCTTCTTTAAATCGGATGCGAATTTGATTGAGTGGTTTCGCATCGCCAATGGGACTAATTTGTTCAATCCAGTCTGGTAAATTTGGCGGTGTTAAAGGCGCAACCGTTGGTAGTGGTTCTTTACCTGGGCTAATTCCAAAAAAATTACACCCTGTTATTCCTAACATAAGTGCTAGGGTAAGTATGAATTGAATAAAAATTTTAATAACCATGTTTAATTAATAATTATGTAGGATAGGCAATGCCCATCTATGAAGTTTTCAAAACTCCAATAGATCTGCTATATAGTTATTTATATAGATAACTAATCTAATGTGTTTGTTCCTTAAAATTACTATAATTCTTAACTAAAACATTTACTTTTTTTAACGAACTGCCAAGAACGCCAAGGAGGAGAGTAAAGAGAAGATTTTATCAGGTATTTAAATTTAGATAATACTAATTACCATCTCCAAATTTATTTTTATAGATGAGTTGTTAAGTGTTAAAAATATTTCCTGATTTAATTGCGATCGCTGCGTCAAAATTAAAGTAAGTTTGATGGGTAGAGGATTCGCTGATGAAACTAACTTCACGTTGGCTGATCCAAATTACGCAAAAAGTTTGGCGTTGGATTAATCGCAGAAGAAAGCGCAAAGTTATTTTGGCTTTGCTGTTAATGTGCTTGACGGTGCGCTTAATGCCATATTTTGCGCCCGTTCATGCTACAGATATTATGCAAAATCAGCTAGCGATGCAGTTTAGCGATCGCAATGGATTACCACTGGGAACTCTACTCACTCGTGACCAAGAGCATACAGCAGTAGTCCCATTAAATCAGGTTTCTCCCCAGTTTATTCATGCTATTTTAGCCGCCGAAGATGGTAGCTTCTATCATCATGGGGCGTTGGATATAAAAGCAGTAGTCCGCGCTATCAAAGAAGCGATTCACGCTAAAAAGATTGTGTCTGGTGCTTCTACAATTACTATGCAGTTGGCGCGGATGTTAGATCCTGTTCCGCGTACTCTCTCAGGTAAACTGCGTGAGATTTGGTTATCTTGGCGGTTAGTTGCTGGGATGAACAAAGATGAAATACTTTCTGCATACATCAATCGCTTACCAATGGGGGGAAATATCTATGGTGTAGAAGCAGCAGCCCGTACTTATTTTTTTACACCAGCGAGTGATTTGAATCTTGCCCAAGCTAGTCTCCTCGCAGCTATCCCTAATAATCCCACTTACTTTGATCCATTAGAGCATTGGGAACGGTTGAAGAAACGCCAGAAATACGTTCTCAATCAGATGGTACAAGATGGCTACATAACTTCCTCATTAGCAGAACGCGCATATACCGAAAAGGTTGTGTTTCAGTCTCGCCAAAGAGGAATTATTGCTGCACCACACTTTTTATTTTGGTTAGCGACACAGCAAAGCGCTTCATCCCCAGAAGGAGAGGGACTAATCCGCACTACAATAAATCGACCTTTACAACAATTTGTTGAAGCACAAGTACAGCAGGTAATTTCTTCTCTCGCCGCTAATAATGTTCATGATGCGGCGGCTTTGGTGATTGACAATCACACTGGGGAAGTGTTGGCTTATGTCGGTTCACCCGATTACTTCAATGAAGCAAAACTGGGACGCAATGACGGAGTTCAGGCGCTGCGTCAACCAGGATCTACCCTCAAGCCGTTTGTGTATGAGTTGGCTTTAGAAAAAGGTATAATTCGCCCGAATACAATTTTGGCAGATGTACCTGCCCACTACGCGATTCCTGGTGCAAAACTTTATAGTCCTACAGATTATACCCAAACCTTTCTGGGGCCTGTGCGAGTGCGGGTGGCTTTGGCAAATTCCCTTAATGTACCGGCTGTTAGGGTTTTAGAGAAGGTAGGTGTGCCAACTTTCCTAGAACATCTGCATCAATTGGGTTTTGAACACCTCAATCAAACCCCAGAATATTATGGTTTGGGTTTAACTCTCGGTAGTGGCGAAGTCAGCCTCTGGGAATTAGCGAGGGCTTATGTCACTATGGCAAAAATGGGAGAAGCCGCACAACTGCTAACTACAATTTCCCAATCCCCAATCCCTAATCCCCTATCCCCAATCCCCAATCCTACAACATGGCAATTAATCACCGATATGTTGAGCGATCGCCATGCCCGTGCTACAGCTTTTGGTGTAGACTCGGTGTTAAATTTACCCTTCCCAGCCGCTGTTAAAACTGGTACTTCCTCTAATTTTCGTGATACTTGGACGGTAGGCTTCACTACCGATTACACAGTAGCTACCTGGGTGGGCAATTTCAATGGCGAACCGATGCGACAGGTATCAGGCGTTACAGGGGCTGCGCCTTTGTGGAATCGGATAATGTTACATCTGCATGAACATCAAGAACCAGTAAGTTTTGCGCCTCCTACAGGTTTAGTGCAGTTACCCATCTGTGCCATTTCTGGGTTAAAACCAACATCAGATTGTACTTCCGTGGTACAGGAATATTTTTATCCAGAAGACAAAATTGCTTACGAAAGTCAGAAGCAAGAAAATTTGCC
This sequence comes from Mojavia sp., assembly GCF_059505145.1. Classification (NCBI taxonomy): domain Bacteria; kingdom Bacillati; phylum Cyanobacteriota; class Cyanophyceae; order Nostocales; family Nostocaceae; genus Mojavia; species Mojavia sp. The sequence continues at coordinate 226,269 of NZ_JCACKA010000074.1, read as the reverse complement.
GCCAGAGTATGACGAGTGGTTAGCCAGACAGCAACAATCGAATTTAAATCCTAGTAATCTAAGAATTTTATCTCCTCATAATGGTGATTTATTTTTGTTGTACCCAGGTGAACAAGCCAAGCAAAAATTAGAATTTAAACTAACAGGGACAGCAACTAAACCTGTGGAATGGTGGCTAAATGGTGAAAAACTAGCTACAGAATCAGCCAATTCTTTATTTTGGCCCTTGCGCCCTGGTAACTGGACTTTGGAAGCCAGAAGTGGTGCAATGAGCGACAAGGTAAGTTTTCAAGTACAGTTAGCTACTATAAAACCCACACGTCGGGGCTTCTCTGTTGTGAATTCTCACCTAAATAATAACCGTCATTAATCAAGTTAATAACAAGATGTATAACTTTATAAATGTGGCATGACCATCATTTAGCTATTTCTAATAAGTTAAGCGATCGCCATGTTAGTATAATCACCTAAAAAAACAATATACTTCTTCCGAAACTTGCCTTTTAGAAATTGTTGATTTAAATTAGACCTCAGTTTTTCATCAAAAATTTACTTACTAATGAAAACCACACAGACTAGTTCCACTACACAAGAGAAAATATCCACAAAGAAAAGGCAACAGTCTTTTCCCAGGACTGATATTGGTACACCTAAAGTACCACTCCGTAAATATAAGGCAAAGCAGGAGCATGAGTTACTTAGCGACTGGGAACACGCCAGTTAATTTACTGCTGACAGTTCCACTTAAATAATTGAGATAGATTTGTCAGACTAAATTGTTTTGTTTCTCATTTTGAACAAAACGAATAATTTTCTCAAATGCTTGGCTATACTGGGTTTAGCTCAACAAAAATATGGTAACGCGTAAAGCGTGGAACAGTGGCATCAAAGCTAGCTACATAACAAACAGTGTCCTAGTAAAATACATACTAAAGGCGAGGATTTTACTTGGGTAAACTTGTTTAATCCCTTTTATTTATCAAATTAAGAACTAAAAATATTTGCTTCTATCGTTGATAGTCTCTAAACTTAGATCAGGTATTTAACCAAAACTTGAGTGTCAAGTTTCGTTAAGCACAAGCTGAAGAAAAAATCAACAGCACGTGTACATATTTTCGGTATAAATCTAACATATAAAGTCTGTGGAACTCTCTAACAAATCTGAATATGCACTTCTAGCACTGTTAGAGTTGGCAACTTGTTATCCAAGTGGCGAATCTCTACAGATCCGACAGATGGCAGTGTTGCAAGATATCCCGAACCGATATTTGGAACAACTACTAGCGACCTTGAGGCGTCAAGGTTTGATTAAAAGTATACGTGGAGCCAAAGGTGGCTATGTTTTGGCAAGAGATCCTCGCAAAATTACATTGCTGGAAGCGTGGACTTGTATGGAAGGGACAGAGGCTGCTGTGTCTGCTTCTGAGCAAAATTCTAAATCATTAGAAAGTCAAATAATTGAAGAAATCTGGCAAGAAGCACGTCAGGCGGCTAACTCTGTTTTAGAAAAATATACACTGCAAGACCTTTGCGATCGGCGAGGTCAGCAAAAACAAAGAGAATTGATGTACTACATCTAACGAAGATTTTGTTAACTCTATTGAAAATTTAACAGACTTCACCAAAACCTCCTCCTCCAGGAGTTTCTATCACAAAAACATCCCCAGGTTGCATCTCTACTGTTGCTGTGCTGTCTAAATTTTCTTGGGTTCCATCCTGACGTTGTATCCAGTTGCGTCCTACTAGTCCCGCTTCTCCACCATTTAATCCAAAGGGAGGGATACAGCGATGATTAGAAAGAATATTAGCTGTCATAGGTTCAAGAAATTTGATGCGGCGAATCACTCCATTACCGCCTGAATATTTTCCTTTACCACCGCTATCGGGATGTAAACTAAAGCTTTCTACCAAGACAGGATAGCGGGTTTCTAAAACTTCTGGGTCGGTCAAGCGGGAGTTAGTCATATGGGTGTGGACTGCATCAGTACCATCAAAGTCAGCCCCTGCTCCAGAACCACCGCAAATAGTTTCATAATATTGATAACGCTGATTACCAAAAGTAAAATTATTCATCGTTCCCTGAGAAGCTGCGATCGCACCCAATGCACCATATAAAGCATCGACAATAGTTTGGGAAGTCTCTACATTACCCGCTACTACTGCTGCTGGATAAGTTGGATTGAGCATACAGCCTTCAGGAATGATAATTTCTAAAGGTTTAAGACAGCCAGCATTGAGGGGAATACTATCATTAACCAGAGTACGGAAAACATATAAGACTGCTGCTTGAGTGACTGCTTTAGGAGCATTGAAGTTACTATTTAGTTGTCCAGATGTGCCAGTAAAATCAATGGAAGCGCTACGATTTTCTCGATTAATTGTTACTTTAACTTGAATTCGTGCCCCGTTATCCATTTCATAAATAAATGAGCCATCCCTGAGAAGATTGATCGCCCGTCTGACTGCTTCCTCAGCATTGCCTTGCACAAATCTCATGTAAGCTTGAACAGTCTCAAGCCCGTATTGAGAAACCATTTTACGAAGTTCCTGGACTCCTCTTTCGTTGGCGGCAATTTGGGCTTTAAAATCAGCTATATTTTGGTCAGGGTTACGGGCTGGATAGGAATGATTTAAAAGTAAATTTCGTACTTGATTTTCCCGAAAATATCCTGCTTCAACCAAGAGAAAATTATCAAAGATAATTCCTTCTTCTTCTACTGTAGTACTATGGGGCGGCATTGAACCGGGAGTAATACCACCAATATCAGCTTGATGCCCGCGAGAAGCAACATAAAAAATAATTTGTTTTCTATCCTCATCAAAAACAGGCGTAATTGCAGTTACATCAGGAAGATGTGTCCCACCGTTATAGGGATTATTAGATAAATACACATTTTCTGCTTTTAAAGTGTTGCCTTTATCTTTAATTAAACTGCGGACACTTTCACTCATTGAGCCTAAATGTACGGGAATGTGGGGGGCATTAGCAACTAATAATCCAGAAGAACCAAAAATAGCGCAGGAGAAATCTAAACGTTCTTTAATATTTACCGATGCAGCCGTATTTTGCAGAACAATCCCCATTTGTTCAGCGATAAATTGATAAAGGTTTTTGAATATTTCTAAGCGGACGGGATCGGGTTGAGATGTTTTACACATATTTGCTTCCTATTTATAATAATTTCCAACGTATAGAGAACAGTAAAAAACTAAGATAGATTATAATATTTATTAGCGATCGCAGAGACTGAAAATTTAATTATTAATGTTGGGTTGCATTCTGTTATAACTAAGTAATAGGCTAAATTAAAGTTTTTCCATAATGACGGCAATCATCTAAAAGTGTATTTAGTTCTGCAATAACTTTCCAAGGATTTCGACCTTTTAGTCCAGCAAAAATTGCTGCTTCATAGGGATTTTTCCCAGTTCGTCTAACTGCTGATATCGCTGCTTGGTTGGAGAGTCTGCGTCCACTAACTAACCAAGCTGCTAAGATATGCCCTGTGCGTCCAACCCCGCCGGAACATTGAACCACTACTTTTTCGTTTCGTTGATTTGCAACTACCAAGAACGGCAAAATTTGCTGGGTTAGGGTTTCATAATCAGCAAATTGAAAATCCTCAATTGGTGTCCAACAAACCTCATCCATTCCAAATTTCTGCCTGTAAACTCCAAGCAAATCTGAATAACGATTGAGCTGAGTATAGGAAAGTAAACAGCAAACACGCTTAATGTCTTGACTCTGCATAAACTCAATCCACTGGTTGACCTTCTCGCTACTGTATCCAGGTCTTGCAGAACCAAACACAATCGCTTCACTTTCCCACGCTGGAGCAAATTTGTACATACTGCTATTATCAAAATCATTTAAGGCTTAATTTAAATATGACGTTCCAGTCATAAATGCTGCAAAACTAAATGATTGCGTTCAGTTAATATTACTTTCCAGTTAGGTTCAACTACAATTGTGCTAATTTTTTCAACGATAATTGCAGGGCCATTAATATTATCTTCTGGTTGTAAATCTTCTCGCCGATAAACAGGTGTATCATGCCAGCGATCGCCAGTAAACATCCTGACTATTTCTACAGACACCGGAAGTTCATCATTGGCACGAGTACGAGTAATTAAAGATTCTTCAGGAGTATCCATTTTCTGAATTACTTCCACTGAAGCTGATTCAACAATTAAGTTTTTTTCTGCTTGAATAAATCCATAGCGTGATTTATGTTCAACTTCAAATTTTTGTCGCATTCCTACCACATCATCGGCAAAATCAACATTTAACGTAGAGTTAGTTCCGTCGTATTTTAAATTAACTTTTCGCGCTATTTCCTCTTTGCTATTATCGTTATAGCTACTTAGTTGATTTCTTGCTTGAGTTTCTAATCTTTCCATTAACTGTTGTAATTGCGGAATTAATGCTTGAGTTAAAGGCTGTTCTACTCCCCCTTCTCGAATTGCCCTAACATCAGCTAATCCCATACCATAAGCAGAAAGAACTCCAGCATAAGGATGCAAAAATATCTTTTTTATCCCCAAAGTATCGGCAATTAAACAAGCAACTTGTCCTCCGGCGCCGCCAAAACAACAAAGAACATATTGTGTGACATCGTAACCTCGTTGTAGACTTATTTTTTTGATCGCGTTTGCCATATTTTCTACTGCGATCGCCATAAATCCGGCAGCTACTTGTTCGGGAGTACGTATGTTTTTTGTAATAGATGCAATATCTTTGGCTAATCGCGTAAATCGCCGGAGAACAACATCTTTATCTAAAGGTAAGTTGCCATTAGTTCCAAATACAGGCGGAAAATATTGGGGATGAATTTTGCCTAACATCACATTGGCATCTGTAACTGCTAACGGCCCGCCACGTCGGTAACAAGCAGGCCCAGGATTTGATCCAGCAGATTCCGGGCCAACACGATAACTAGAACCATCAAAAAACAGAATTGAACCGCCACCGGCAGCAATAGTATTAATTGCTAATACAGGAACTCGCATCCTCGCCCCAGCAATCTCAGAATCTAATTGTCGTTCATACTCTCCTTTAAAGTGGGCGACATCTGTGCTTGTTCCACCCATATCAAAAGTAATTACTAACTCAAACCCTGCTCTTTTACTAGTTTGTACTGCACCAACAATACCCCCAGCCGGGCCACTCAAAATACTATCTTTGCCTTGGAATTGTTCTGCATCAGTTAACCCGCCATCAGATTTCATAAACATTAATCTGACTCCAGGTAACTGACTAGCTACTTGGTTAACATAACGACGCAAAATAGGAGTTAAATAAGCATCTACAACTGTTGTATCTCCGCGGCTAACCAATTTCATCAAAGGGCTAACTTGATGGGATATTGATATCTGCGTAAATCCAATTTCTTGGGCAAGTTGGGCTACTTGTTCTTCATGGTTAGGGTAGCGATCGCTGTGCATGAAAACAATAGCACAACTACGAATTCCTGTATCGTAAACTGCTTGTAAGTCTTGTTTGACTTGTTCAAGATTTACAGGAGTTAATTCCTGACCATGAGCATCATAGCGTTCCTCAATTTCAATAACTCGTTCATAAAGCATGGTTGGTAAAACAATATGACGAGCAAATATGTCAGGACGATTTTGATAGCCAATTCGCAAAGCGTCTTTAAACCCCTTGGTAATTAAAAGAACGACGCGATCGCCTTTTCTTTCTAACAGCGCATTTGTTGCTACCGTCGTTCCCATTTTTACCACTTCTACTGCTGCTGTTGAAATGGGTTCATTGTTTGAAAGCCCTATGATATCTCGAATACCTTGAATAGCTGTATCTTGATATTGTTCGGGATTTTCTGAAAGTAATTTGTAAACTATAATCCATTGCTCTTGAGGAAGAGGAACAATTAAAAAACGTTCAGGATGTCTTGAGAGCCTATCTACGATTGCCTGATTATCAGTAACAATAATAAGGTCTGTGAATGTACCACCCCGGTCAACAAAAACTCTCAACATCACTACTATCCCCTCAATCGTCTAGCCTGTTAGGGAACTCCAAAAAATAAATTATCGAATTCCTCCCTGCAAGCAACACTTTTATCAGATTCTTTTCCCTTGCTTCCCCAGCCTGCCTCAACAGATAAATTACCTTAACTCAACCGTATTGTCTTATGGATGGGGATTCAAACCCCACAAAAACTGAAAATCGCATTAATATATTAAGTAATGTAACAATATTGCCGTCAAAACGTTTTGCCGTCTTGACAAGCAACAGAAGAGCCGATAACGTAATATACATACCCGGGTAAGGCCGCCAAAAAGTTATATGCAAACTAAGCAAAAGGTTACTTTGTATTTGTCACCAGAACTGCACAGAAGATTGAAGATTCGATCAGCAGTCGATTCTGAACCCATGTCAGAACTTGCCGAACGTGCGTTAGGTTTTTACTTGGCTAATCCAGAGTTGGTTGAGGAATTAGAAGCTTCTGCTTATGGACGAACTCATAGAGTATATTCCTGTCCAAGTTGTGAGAGTTCATTAGCGTTACGTGATGGAGAATTGGTTACCTTGGGTAATCAGCCAGGAATAATTGGTCAGGATCATCTTTCCATTGATGAAATGGATGCAGATGAAACTCATCCCAAGGAAGAGGAAGAGTTAGTCCCTTGCTAGTAAGAATTATGAGTAGTTAATTCATAATTCGAGATTCGTTACCAACGAAACGATGTCTGTACTGTACTAAGGTCTCAAGTAGGTCGATGTATGAAAGAAGAGCTCAATATCCTAATTCAAGCTCAATACCCTCTAATCTACCTTGTGACCTCCGAGGAAGAGCGGGCTGAGCAGGGAATTTCCACAATCGCCCAGTTATTAAAGCCCCAACGCCGAGTATTTGTTTGGACAGTAACTCACGGCATCGTGGAGTATGGTCAACCCCGGAATGTCACCCAACACAACACTGTTTCTCCAGAAGCAGCGATTGAGTGGATTATCCGGCATAAAGAACCCGGTATATTTATTCTTAAAGATTTACATCCTTTTATAGATGCGCCTGCAACAACAAGATCGTTACGTGATGCGATCGCTAGTTTTAAAGGCTCTCCGAAAAATATAATTTTAATGTCGCCGGTGCAGCAAGTGCCCATTGAGCTGGAAAAGGAAGTCGTAGTTCTTGACTTTCAATTACCAGATATGGCTGAACTAAATAAAGTTCTAACTCACCACTTGGATCAAAACCGTGGGCGACGCTTAACCACAGAGGCGCGAGAAAAGCTTCTAAGAGCAGCCTTAGGTCTAACTAAAGACGAAGCCGAAAAAGTATATCGTAAGGCACAGGTAACTACAGGGCGGCTGACGGAAGATGAAGTAGATATAGTTTTATCTGAGAAAAAACAGCTTATTCGGCGCAATGGTATACTAGAATACATTGAAGAGGATGAAACCATTGACGCAGTAGGCGGCTTAGAAGAACTGAAAAAGTGGCTCAAGCAACGCTCTAATGCTTTTACAGAAAAAGCGAGAGAGTATGGGTTACCTCAGCCAAAAGGGATGCTAATTTTAGGAGTTCCAGGTTGCGGTAAGTCATTGATTGCTAAAACTACTTCTCGACTGTGGGGGTTACCAATTTTACGCCTAGATATGGGTAGAGTCTACGACGGCTCAATGGTGGGTCGAAGTGAGGCAAACTTGCGTAATGCTCTAAAAACAGCAGAATCAATTTCCCCAACGATTCTGTTTATCGATGAGTTAGATAAATCTTTTGCTGGTAGTGCTGGTTCTGGTGATTCTGATGGTGGCACTTCCAGTCGGATATTCGGCTCTTTCCTAACCTGGATGCAGGAAAAGAAATCTCCAGTGTTCGTCATGGCAACTGCTAATAGAGTAGAACGCTTGCCTGGAGAATTTTTAAGAAAAGGGCGTTTTGATGAAATTTTCTTTGTGGATCTGCCCACTCCTGAAGAACGTCAAGATATTTTCAATATCCACTTGACGAAGCGTCGTGAAGACATCACTAGATTTGATTTAGAGCAACTAGCTAAAATGTCTGATGGCTTTTCTGGGGCAGAGATTGAACAAGCGATCGTTGCGGCAATGTACGAAGCTTTTGCCCAAGATCGAGAGTTCACCCAATTAGATATTATTGCTGCACTGAAGGCAACACTGCCACTGTCTCGTACCATGCAAGAACAGGTAACGGCCCTAAGAGACTGGGCCAGACAGCGAGCAAGACCCGCAGCATCCTCCGTTGCTGAATATCAGCGAATGGAGTTTTAAAAGCTTTCTCCTGTTAACCCAGGAGGAAAGGCTAGCTGAAAATGCTAGCAGTTGTGACAAAATAGCCGCCTCCACCTAAGCGCGGCTTCCCCAAAACAAACCGTTGTCGTTTTTCTCAATCTTCTCTCTGGAGGAAACCCAAATGTCTCATTTTAGCACTCTGCGCACCAAGATCACCGATGCAGAAATCCTCAAGGCTTCCCTGCGTGACCTAGGCATCAGCGTGAAGACTGAAGCTGATGTTCGTGGTTATAACGGTCAGCGCGTCCGTTCCGACATTGTTGCTGTATTGGAAGGCGAATATGACCTCGGTTGGTCTCGCAATAGCGATGGTTCTTTTGACCTAATCGCTGACCTGTGGGGCGTTGCTAAGAAGCACAACCAAACTGAGTTGATCAATTCCATCAACCAAAAGTATGCCGTTAACAAGACTTTGGCTGAAGTAAAACAGCGCGGTCTGCAAAACGCCAATGTCAAGTTGGTATTGCAATAGCAACTTCTCTGCGCGTTCCCAAAGCTGAACGGGTTAACCAAGTAAATAGCGGTTAGCCCGCTTTTTTATCAGGACTGAGATGTAAATCCCAGTCCTGATTTTTTTTAGTGCTATTTATGCACCTGTTGGTTGTGTATAACCTTGAATATTTTCCGGCTCAAACTGACGCAGCACACGAGTTGCCTGACGCGTTAGTTCTTCTGTACCCTTCACCACGATCAAATACTTGCCTGCATTGAGACGATTCCGATAAGGCAAAGCATCTCCACTACCTTCGGTTAGACCTACGCCACCTCCAACAAAGTAGGCACCTAATGCACCAGAAATGGCCCCCAAAAGCCCACCAATAATGTGATTACCAACATTACCAATTGCTGGAAAGATTTCGATACCACTTAAAATGTTGAAAGCATAACCCGCAGCAAATCCGAAGGGTACAAGCCAGTAAAATAAGCGTTTTGCTCCTTTACGAGCTTGTTGGCTAGGGTCAATTAACCCATACTCATCAGCACTTTTATAGCCACTGCCTAAAATGTCAATTTGGTTGCCAGATAAACCTTCTTTTGCCAGAGCAGAGTAAGCTGCTTCGGCCTGCATCCGGTCTGGTAAAACTGCAACAAGATAATTCATACACTGCCTCAACTTACTGATGAATGAAAATCGATTGCGGGTTGAAGAAGCAGCATAATCGCTCCTACAACTATGAACGATAAGCTGACCCAAAACAAAACTAGATTCAATCGCATTTTGATTTCTCACTCAAATTGAACTATGTGACTATTCTTGCTTCCTACCTTGCAGCAGAAAGACCGCCGAGCTGCGATTAAGTAAACTCAACAACACGGTATTTATTGCAGATTAAACAATGCAACATATCAAAACCTCTTCCCAGAGGCTCAATAGCTAATCCTTCTTTCGTTCTAGCTGGCGATTAGAGGCTAGGGACTGGGAGTTGAGAATTTCTTAAAACGTCTTTTTTCTTCATTTCACCCAAGCAATTATTGAGATGCGATGTGCATCCCCAGATAGTGTCAAGTTCGCACAAGGCAATTTTGAAAGAATTTGGATAGTTAGCTGAATGAAAAAAGGCGATTGCACACTCCATCAGCAATCGCCCCCAATTGGTATGAAAGCTCTACGTTAACCCGTCTGTTCCGCCCACTGATTACAACTCAAACTATGATTGTGACTATAAATCACGACATCATGTGTTCTTTGTTTTGCTTAAGCCCTTCTCGCACTCGTGTACCGTATTCTGCATCGCATTGCATGAGGTGTTCTAGCATACGCTCTTGAATATGTGGTTCGCACTTATTGAGTGCTGTTACAAGGTTGAGAATCAAGTCATCACGCTCATCGTCGTGAAAGCTACGATAACGCTCGCCAGCTTGCTGATAATCGTTGGTTCTGCTGATTTTCTGGCGGATGACTGGGCCTTGAACATAGGGCGTGTGGTCTTTGCCCGATTTCGGTGCTTCTTTCAGCCCGCCCAAACTGCTTGGCTCGTAGTTCACATGAGGGTTCTCGCCTGCTTCAATACCATCAACACGGTAAGTCATCTGACCATCGCGCTGATTAGTTGCAACGTGTGTTTTCGATTGATTAATTGGTAACTGAAGATAATTAGCACCCACACGGTGACGTTGAGCATCAGAGTAAGAGAACGTCCGACCTTGCAGCAATTTGTCGTCTGAAAAGTCTAACCCATCGACTAACACCCCTGTACCAAAGGCGGCTTGTTCAACCTCAGCAAAATAGTTGACAGGGTTTTTGTCGAGTACCACTCGTCCGATCGCTAACAATGGAAATTGGTCTGTAGGCCAGATTTTAGTTGGATCTAACGGATCGAAATCAAGTTCAGGGTGTTCATCATCGGACATGATTTGGACACAAAATTCCCATTCAGGATACTCGCCTTGTTCGATCGCCTCATACAGATCCTGAGTCGCATGGTTAAAGTTTTTCGCTTGGATTTCCTCAGCCTGAGCTTGAGTTAAGCACTTAACTCCTTGCTTAGGCAAAAAGAAATACTTGACAAGGTGTCCTACACCATCAGAGTTAACCATTTTATAGGTGTTGACGCCTGAGCCTTCCATATAGCGGTAACTTGCAGGAATTCCCCACGGGCTGAACAGCCACGTAATCATGTGCATAGCTTCGGGGGTGTGGCTGATGAAATCAAAGATCCGGTTGGGATCTTGACGGTTTGTTACCGGGTCTGGTTTGAAAGCGTGAACCAAATCGGGAAACTTAATGGGATCTCGGATAAAAAATACTTTCAGGTTGTTCCCGACCAAATCCCAGTTACCATCTTCAGTGTAAAACTTGATGGCAAACCCACGTGGGTCGCGGAGTGTTTCGGGTGAATGACCGCCGTGAATGACCGTTGAAAAACGAATAAATACAGGCGTAATTTTGCCTTTTTCCTGAAAAAGCTTGGCACGTGTGTATTTGCTCACAGGTTCATCGCCGATTGTGCCATAAGCTTCAAAATAGCCATGAGCGCCTGCTCCTCGTGCATGAACGACCCGCTCCGGGATGCGTTCACGATCAAAATGGGTAATTTTTTCCAGAAAGTTGTAGTTTTCAAGTACCGTGGGGCCTCTGTCACCAACAGTCCGTGTATTTTGGTTATCAGAGATTGGATGACCCTGACGGTTGGTTAAAATTCTCTCTTCGTTACCCAACTCATCCGTTCTTTGGTTGTCTGCCATATGGATTTAAATACTCAGCTTTGTTTCCCAAGGCTGGCACGCTGATAGCGTCAGAACTCTTAAGCAAGTGACTAAGGGTTCCATTACCTTTACTTTGAAAAATAATTGCTAGTATTTTTTCGAGCCTCTACCTAAAGCATTGCTTACCCAAATGTAATACTTTATAAACTTCTACCTAAAGATGGTATGCATTAGGATGTAGCAGCGATCGCTTGCAAAACTTAGATTAAGAATGCGAAATCATGCATTTAACTAATGGAGTTAACAATCTAACTTTCTCTTGTTAACCTCAGCCAATGAAAAAATTACCTTTTATCGGAGCTAGTCTGTTTGTTGTACTTGGCGCTTACGGCTTTAGCGCGTCCCACGGCGCTAATTTGAATCAAAATCACATTTCTGCATTCTTCCCTAAAAATCAAGTGCAGTCGGCTCAAAATAAATCAAAGTTTAAACCAGATCCAGATAATCCCAACTATTTGCGCGATTATGGCTTTTCTACGCCATTACCTCAAACTGGCAAGGTGACGATTCGTCGTTCTTTGCGAGAATTCAAGCGCAACCAAATGTTTAAGTCTTGTCCTGCTAATTCTAATTTGTATGCCTATGCGGAAAGTACGAATTATCAGGTAGAAATTTGTACTAAAGAAAAGACTTATAACCAACCTAAATATTACCTGAGCCGCGCGAAGAATGGCAAAAGTAGCCTTACCATTACAAGTAAGGATGAAGACGCAGCATATCAATTAATTTTTAATAATAATGGATACACTTATTCCATTTATCGAGACGGTGGGGGCCCCCAAAATGCCATTAATGCTTATCTAGAGGTGACACGTCCCGATGGTAAAACTATTGGTGAAGCGCTACTGTATCTCTACGAAAGACCCAGCAATTGATATACCTAAACAAAATTAATTATATAGCAATCCGATTTGATTTCTGAATCACTCGTAGAGGTAAGGGACTGGGGATTGGGGACTGGGGACTGGGAAGAAGGAATAAAGGTGTACTGAATTTTGTTCAAAAATCAAATATGAGTCCTATATATTCTCTAGGCTGTTACCCGTTCCCAGCAATTAAAGGAAGAATTTGACATCAGTAATGAGCAAATCAATCATTTACATGGGATGCTGGTTGATCGATTAGTGAGTAATTGCAGATGTCTGTTGTTTCTGGTGTCACTGTTACTATTCCCGCGACCACTGCGAATCTGGGGCCTGGTTTTGACTGTATCGGTGCTGCTTTAACGCTATACAACGAGTTTAAGTTCACTCGCCTAGAAGCAGGTGGATTAACAATTAATGTCACAGGTGTAGAAGCTGAACGAGTAAAAACTGATGAAAGTAATTTGGTCTATGAAGCGTTTCTCAAGTTTTATCGTCATTTAGAGCAGACACCGCCATCAGTGAAAATTGAAATCCAGTTGGGTGTGCCGTTGGCGCGGGGTTTAGGTAGTTCGGCAACGGCAATTGTTGCTGGGTTAGTTGCTGCGAATCAGCTAGCGGGTGCGCCTCTGTCTCAATTGCAGGTGATGGAATTAGCGATCGCTATGGAAGGACACCCCGATAACGTCGTACCAGCTTTATTGGGGGGATGTCGTCTTGCTGCTACCAGTGATGCAGGCTGGGAAATTTGTGATGTTCCCTGGCATAAAGATGTTGTGCCGATAGTAGGAATTCCTGATTTTGAACTATCAACAAAAGAAGCGCGACGGGTATTGCCAACCGAGGTGAGTCGTGCGGATGCGATTTTTAATACTGCCCATTTAGGATTATTGTTGCGCGGTTTGGAAACTGGCAAGGGAGAATGGTTAAGGGCCGCTTTGCAAGATAGATTGCATCAGCCTTATCGAAAAGCTTTGATTCCTGGATACGATGCTGTTAATGCTGCGGCTGTGGCTGCTGGTGCTTATGGCATGGTAATTAGTGGTGCGGGGCCGACGCTGTTGGCTTTAGCAGATGTAGGACACTCCCAAGCTGTTGAAGCCGCGATCGCCAATGCTTGGCACGAAGCCGGAATTACAGCTGTTGTGCGATCGCTTTCTGTTGATACTCAAGGTGCAAGAACCTTTCACGAAGGATAAACCGGAATTATGGAGCAAATTCAGGCAGAAATAGCGGCGCTTCGCAATCAAATTCAAGCTCTTCAGCAAGAACGTGTTGCTCTCACTACTGATAATGTGATTTCTGGAAAAGATGATTCACCTCTAAAAATAGCTGAGGCTTACCGTCGCTACGCTAGGGAAAATCCGCAATTGGCTGTGGAACTCAAAGGCATTGATGATGCGATCGCTGCCTTGGAAGTTCAGTTGCAACAAAAACAAACCGAATTCGCACGTTGGCAAATTGAATCAAAACAACTTAATCAAGAGCAGCAGCTAGAGGAAGCGAGAAAAGTTGCTCAGGTTCATGCTCAACGCATTAATCAACTAGCAGGCGAACTGGCTAAGGAAATCCGCCTATTGAAGACTTGCGCCGATCAGCTTAGTCCAATGTATTGGCAAGTTTATTACAAACCCTTCATTACCGGGTTCAAAACGATCTCGGTTCCTCATGTGCGCTCCGATGGGGATGTCTGGACAATTGTTAACCGCATCGTCTAACGACTAACTCAACGTCTTATTAACAAATATCTGACTTGAAAAAGTGCGGAGTGCTGAGTCGTAAGTTGAGAATAAGAATTCCTCTTTTTGTCCCTTTGTACCCACTTCCCAGTTCCCAATCCCCAATACCTTAACTACAAACGGTGGCATGAGCCGCCGTTTTTTGTTGACGTTGCAAAAGTTTACAATTAGAATAGTGAGCGGCAAATTTTATGAGTATTTATTCTTATCTATTTTGAAAATTTAAGATTCTAGAGAGAAATTCCGTTTACAAAAGTATGAACTCCTTAATATAATGTAATTAAAAGCAAAATACAAAAATGATTGTCAAAAGTGATGAATGCTATTGAATTTCCGTGGCTAACGGCCATAATCCTCTTGCCCCTGGTGGCGTCTCTAGCCATCCCTTTAATCCCAGACAAAGAAGGTAAAACTGTTCGCTGGTACGGTCTGGGGGTTGCGATCGCAGACTTTGCATTAATGATTTGTGCCTTTTGGTATAACTACGACTTCCACAGTTCCACATTCCAACTTGTAGAAAACTATCCTTGGGTTCCGCAGTTAGGTTTGAACTGGTCTATAGCGGTTGATGGTCTGTCGATGCCGCTAGTCTTACTAACAGGCTTAATAAACACTCTCGCAATATTCGCGGCTTGGAAGGTTACCAACAAGCCGCGTTTATTTTATGGACTAATGCTGGCAATGTATAGCGCCCAGCTTGGCGTGTTTGTTGCCCAAGACTTACTGTTATTCTTCCTGATGTGGGAAATCGAGTTAGTACCTGTGTACTTGTTGATTTCGATTTGGGGAGGGCAAAACCGTCGTTATGCAGCTACCAAGTTTATTATCTACACCGCTGCTGCATCAATATTTATATTGGTAGCGGGTTTTGCAATGGCATTCTCTGGAGATACCGTCAGCTTCGACATGGCAACTCTGGGAATGAAGCAATATCCCAAAGCCTTTGAACTTTTAGTTTACGCAGGTTTCTTAATTGCCTTCGGGGTCAAGTTGCCAATTTTCCCTCTACATACATGGCTACCTGATGCCCACGGTGAAGCATCAGCACCTGGTTCGATGATATTGGCAGGTGTGTTGCTGAAGATGGGCGGTTATGCACTAATTCGCTTCAATATTGAAATGTTGCCTAATGCCCATGTTACCTTTGCGCCAGTGCTGGCTATCTTGGGTGTAGTAAATATTGTTTACGGTGCTTGTTGCGCCTTTGCTCAAACAAACCTCAAGCGTCGGTTGGCTTACTCTTCAATTGCCCACATGGGGTTTGTATTGATTGGGATTGCTTCATACACAGAAATCGGCATCAGCGGTGCTGTGCTACAGATGGTTTCCCACGGTTTAATTGCTGCTAGCTTATTCTTCTTATCTGGTGTAACTTACGAACGCACCCACACCTTGATGATGGACAAAATGGGCGGTATAGGGAAAGTAATGCCCAAAACCTTTGCTTTATTTACAGCTGGTTCAATGGCTTCTCTCGCCTTACCTGGGATGAGTGGATTTGTTGGTGAATTGATGGTGTTTCTAGGTATCGCCAGCAGTGATGTTTACAGTTCCAGCTTCAAGGTTGTAGTTGTGCTATTGTCAGCAGTGGGCGTAATTTTGACTCCAATTTACTTACTGTCGATGCTGCGTCAAGTCTTCTACGGCAAGCAAAGCGAAGAATTACATCTAGATGCTGTAGTACTTGATGTCAAACCCCGTGAATTGTTTATTACTTCCTGTTTGATAGTTCCTATCATCGGTATTGGCTTCTATCCCAAGTTGGTAACACAGACTTATGATGTGAAGGCAGTGGAATTAGCAGCCCATGCTCGCCAAGTTCTACCAGTTGTTGCTCACCAGCAACCATCAAGCCTGTACTCACGTCTTTTTCAAGCACCAACATTGGCTGCTTCTCAAGTTGAAAGTTTAGTTAATATTGCTGAGTAAATATATTTTTCAAGAAGGGTGCTGCAAGTAAATTCTAATATGAGGGGAATATAGGGGTGGTTACATAACCACCCCTAAAATTTTGGGCATTGTAGTCATGCTCTTAAATACTCATCTCTATTTTTAACTGCGATCGCAGCTGCTCTCAACGATGAATGCGAACACTCAACTGTCTCGGAACGAGAATCACCCTGCCAAAATCCCCGTAACGTAGCTTTAGAGGTATGAGCATCCTGTTCTAATAACAAGATTTTGACAGATTTTTATAAATTAAATTCTGAGTTTGATTGCTATTTTTATCGCCGCTTCAATCCTATTTAAGTAGATTTATTATATTTTTGTGCCCGTTGCATTTCATCCTCGCTTAAAGATATTCCAGAGGTATTCATAGCAGTAAAAATATTAACTATATCCTGGTCTTTTACTTCTGCAATTACTTGAATAGGTATTTGATAATCTTTAAATTTATTAAAGATTGAATACAATTCTTCTAACAGAAACTCATCATTATTCTTGGCAATGTTAGCCTGTTGTTCCATAAAATTTTCAGTTTTAAAAAGTGATGACATATTCAAGAATTTAATTGTATTTTCAGCCTCTTGTGGGAACATAAATTTTTTATTCTCTAAATCATATAAAAGAGTGAAAGAGCTATTTTTTCCCAAAAACACATTATAAAGAGATGCAAGCCTTTGAGAACCATCTATTATCCAAAGTCTTTTTGAACTGACTAATTTATCAGAGTTAAGTTTTGGAAAAAAAGTTAATTCACTAGACGCACTCTCGAAATGTTCTGTATCATGCTCGACTGCAATTAAGATTCCTATTGGATAACCATTATTTATGCTTTCAAAAAGTTCTTTAACTGCTTGTCTATCCCATACATACCCACGCTGAAAAGCAGGAACAGCAAGAGTACCATTTTCCATCATGTGAAAAATGGTATTTAGAGTGTGGGAGATAATATAATTTTTAGCCATTACTATTTTCCTCTACATCATCAGCTAAACAATCTCCTAAAACTTTGTCTCTAGATTCTAAAATAATTGATTCTAAGAGATGTAGAGTATGACTTAAATAGCTCACTTTAAAACGACTAGATGAAAAATTCCATTTCCATTTACTTGTATCTTGTTCTATGGAAATACGTTTTTTTTCATAAAATTTATGTGTTAATTCTTTTAGAACTTCTTGTAGTTGAGTTGTTATTTGTATCTCGGTTTCAATATAAATATCTTCTACATTCCAATTTATATCAAAAATTTTGGCAGGTAAGGAAACATAAACATGATAGGCATAGTATCCATCTTCACGTTCTTGGCTATATTTTCTAACACTTAATTTATTGATTTTGCCATATTCAATAATTTTTTTAGCCACGAAATCTGGCCCATCTATAAATCTACAAACTAGATTGCCACGAATAATATCATTGAACTGAGTAAACATACTTTGGTGGTTTACCCAGCCTTTTTTAGGCGGCTCAGGAAAATTTTGATTCCATAATATATTAATTCTGTATGTTTTTTCAATAGCTGATAAATACGGTTTTGTAATCATTCTTAGCTCATGACTATTCATAAAAAGCTCTGAATAAGTTTTTTGATTATATTCTTTTTGCCAGTTTGAAGCATGAGTAGAGAAGAAAACAAAAAAGTCATGCTGCATTATGGCATTTTGGATATTACTTGTATTAGTTTCATAAAGTCTCTCAATTCTTGGATCATTAAAATCGCTTAATAGCGAATGCTTTGCCCATTCTATATATTCTTCTAAACTGATCGGTTTGTGCATTACACCTCCTATTTATCACTTCAACCTAATATTTATATAGCTAAACTTAGCGTTAGCACAGACCGTCTTTCACATTTTAACTAAAACTAGAATTATATTCGGCTCTGTGTCAATAGACTAGCAATTTAAATATAAATTTAACCAAAAAGTTTTTTAAGAAAACTGAATCAATCATTTAGGACTACGGTGAACACAAAACTGAGCACTTCTATCAGATAAATACACCTACGCTAGAGACAGAAAACAATAGTGTAAGGTTACAGCCTTTGAGTTGCAAGTCAGCAAAGGAAGGGTGAGACAGGTGGTGCTTGATGAGCAATTGTCTGCGTTGAAGGAAGAAACAGTGATTGAGACAATCAGGCGATCGCTTTATCCGATATGTTTACGGACAAATTGAATTACTTCTGTTAGTCCTTGTTGAGTTTTTAAGTTAGTGAAAATAAAGGGTTTATTGCTACGCATTTTTTTTGCATCTCGATCCATGACATTTAAATCTGCACCGACATAGGGTGCAAGGTCGATTTTATTAATCACTAATAAATCAGATTTAGTAATACCAGGGCCACCTTTACGAGGGATTTTATCACCAGCCGCCACATCGATGACATAAATTGTTAAATCGACTAATTCAGGACTGAATGTAGCTGCTAAATTGTCGCCACCACTTTCTAAAAAGACTAAATCTAAGTTGGAAAAGCGCTGTTCTAACTGTTCAATTGCAGCCAAATTCATCGAAGCATCTTCGCGGATCGCAGTATGGGGACAACCACCAGTCTCTACACCTAAAATGCGATCGCTTGCCAAAGCCTGAGAACGCACTAAAAATTGTGCATCCTCCTGTGTATAAATATCATTCGTCACCACCGCAATTTGATACTGCTCACGCAAAGCTTTACACAAAGCATCTACCAACGCAGTCTTCCCCGAACCAACCGGGCCAGCAACCCCTACTCTAAATGTACTCATAGTAATCCCTTTGATGTCTCCTCTGCCCCTTTGCCCCCATGCTGCCGCTTAACTCCGAAACAATCTGGTATACTGCGTCTCATGCTGCATACTGGCTAACGACAAACCCCAACTACAACAGCCGAGTTCATCATCCTCCAAAGCCAAAATTTCTACCGCCGCAGCACTGAACAATTCTTGTAACTCTAGTAATAACTGCTGCCCTGCTGTTTGTCCTAACGGAATGAGTTTTACCCCAGCAGTAATCAAATTACTTGCCCAACTATGCAGATATCCTAGTAAGGCAGCTTGAATATTTATTTGCCAATGAGCAGCAGCAATACCATAAGCGATCGCATAATTGCAAGGATTACCAACAGCATTGATAAGAGGTAATATCTGTGGCTTTAGTTTACCAAGTAATTGAATTAGCGATCGCCCCATTTGCCAGCTAGAGGTGCGTAACTCTTCTGTTTCCCTAGCCGCAGATAACCACAGATTCCAATGACATAGAGCTTCTAAATCCCCAATTTTTGCAAATTCATAAGCTCGTAGCATTACCGCCGCCTCTATCCGAATTGCTCCGTAACGTAGCTGGGACTCTAACCAATCTTTGAGGTTTTGTTGATTAGCGATCGCACCTTGTTCAACCAAAGTTTCTAAACCCTCAGAATAACTATATGCTCCTACAGGTAATGCTGGGCTAGTCAACTGCAAAATAGACAAAAATTGGCTATCAGTGAGCGTGATGTCCATAGGCTCCCACTTCTGGCTGAAATGGTAAAATTTCTTCTTTAATTTCTAGCCCCAGTTGTTCCAACATTGTGCGTAAAACTGAGTCAGTCGATAAGCGTAAATAGTTTATTGTAATTTCTACAGGTACATGACGATTGCCTAAATGATAAGCCGCCCGCATTAATAACAGTGGTGTTTGAGCAAAAACAGTTAATACTGGTTCTGGTTTGGCAGTAATTCTGATTAAATTGCTGTGGGCTTCATCTTGCAAAATATCACCATCTTGCAGTACGGTTCCTCTGGGTAAACGCAAAAATACAACTCTGCCATCAGTTATTTCAAAGCGATGACGGCTACGAGTGCGTTCTTCTGCTGTGAGAGGTAGAGTTAAGGTAACTACGGCATCAGGATCGGGGGGTTTATATTGGGTAAACGTTAGCATAATTGATGAAATTAAACTGGCAAATTTGTATCTGGGTGAATTTTAAGCTGTTCCTGAGTAGAGTGCCAAAAATAAGGTGAAAACGAACCGCAGAGGACGCAAAGGACGCAGAGGAAGAGAGGAAAAGAAGATTTTAAGTTTTTCCAGTGAGGGCAAAATCATATAAATGATGTGCCATTTGTAATTTAGAACAAGGTGCAATTTCTATTTGTCTTCCTTGTTGATCTAAAAATATGGCTTGATTATTGTCGCTACCAAAACCACTATCCGCTTGATCAATGGGATTAGCAACAATAGCATCTAGTTTTTTACTGCGTAACTTTTCTAATGCAGGGGTAACAATATCACCAGTTTGGGCAGCAAATCCAATTAAACGCTGATGTGGCTGTTTGAGTTGTGCTAATTCACTGACAATATCTGGTACGGGTTCTAGGGGTAAAGATTGGGGAAGCGATCGCTTGGGTAGTTTCTCTGTACTGTAATCTCTTGGCTTGACATCCGCTACTGCTGCGGACATGACAATCATATCTGCATTGGGTAAATACTCCCTCATAACGTGCTGCATTTCCTCGGCATTAATTACAGGAATTGCTTGCACGCCTAAAGGTACATCCCAACTAGCTGGCCCATGTACTAATGTAACAATTGCGCCTCGATGCAGTGCCGCTTGTGCTAAAGCCAAGCCCATTTTACCTGTGGAGGGATTGCCGATAAACCGAACTGGGTCAAGATACTCTCGCGTTCCCCCAGCACTAATCAATACTCGTTTACCTGCTAAATCTCGCTTACCGCCTGTGTGTAATAACGATTGAATATAAGTCAAAATCTCTGGAGGTTCTGCCATCCTACCAGCACCGACGCGATCGCACGCCAACAATCCAGATGCCGTACCCATGCCATGATATCGGCTATCTGTTAATAATTGTCGCCAATTTCGCTGCACTGTCAGTTGTTCCCACATATCTGTATTCATTGCTGGTGCTAACAGCACAGGACAGGTAGAAGCCAGTACAGTATTTGTTAATAAATTGTCAGCCATGCCATGAGCTAACTTTGCTAATGTATTAGCAGTTAAAGGCGCAATTACTAATAAATCTGCCCATTCACCCAATTCAATGTGCAATGGACGAGAGTGAGTTGGCTGCCAAAATAGCTCATCTGTATAAGCGGGATGACGGGAAAGAGTTGCTAAAGTTAAAGGTGTAATAAATTCTTGCGCTGAACGGGTGAGAATTACGCGTACTTCTACCCCTGTTTTAAAGAGCGTCGATACCAACTCACAGACTTTATAGGCGGCGATACCGCCGCCTACGCAAATTAAAACTTTTTGTAATTTAGGATTAGATTTAGGATTAGGCATTGGGGATGATATTCATGATGAGAGATCAAGGATAAAGTAATTTCATACTTCATCCTTCATCCTTCATACTTGAGACTTCACACTATGCTTCATCGTAAGGTTCTAAGTCCAAGAGATAGATGTAGGGTTCAACTAACTCTGGACGCTGAAACGCGATCGCTCGCAGTAGATGCCAATCATTCAAACCCTCAAAAGCATTGCTGTAATTATCCAGTTCTAGACGTGTAGCTAATTCCTCTACCTCTGCCGCAGTCATGGCAGCAATCTCTTTTCTGGAAATGCCTAGAGTTTTCATAATGCTTGCCCCTCCATTATGCAGCATCCGCACTCAGCATGGATTGAGTTGCGCTTTTCGCAGCCACCCAATCTATATTACTCATTAGATGGCGTGGATTTTGTAAAAAAATTCCGGATTTATACCAGAATTTGTAAAAAAATTACAACTCAGCCTAACCAATTGCATTCACCACAAAATTCCGTAGCAGGTCTAACATTTGTGGCTGAATTTCATGGCCCATATCAAATTCATGATACTGGACTGGAACTCCTATAGATTGTAGGGTGTCTCGTGCCTTCACAGCAGCTGACAGTGGCACAACTTCATCTTGTCTACCATGAGTAATTAAAGTTGGGGGAAAATCACTTTTAGTTGTCTTTCCTACCTGAGGATGCAAATAACCACTCATCGCAACTAAACCTGCTAAAGGCAAATTGATTCCTACATCTAAAGTCATGGCTGCGCCTTGAGAAAATCCACTCAAAATGGTTCGTGAGAAAGGCACGCCTGTTATACTTTCTAAAGATTGCAACCAATCTATGAGTAGTTGCCGACTTTCTGGTAAACCCTGATACATATTTTCTGTTCTCAGGTCATACCATGCCCTACCAACAGAAGAATGGGGATAGGGATAAGGGCCATTGGGAAATATAAAGTAATAATTTGGCAAGTTAAAAAAGGGTACTAAAGGTACGATATCCTCGGCATTAGCACCCCAACCGTGTAAAGTAACGATTAAGCCTGAAGGTGCTTGCCCGGTTTTCGGGGGAACTGAAATGAATTCCAAAGTTTTAGTCATTAGTTAGTGGTCAGTAGTAAGAAATAACTGGCAAAGGACAATCCTAATCCAAAGTCGGCAACGACAATACGAGAAATTTCACATTTCTCTATTCTTCCTGGTGTTCTTGGTCGCTTGTAAAATAATCTTCTCCCTTAAATTGTTTATACCAAAGGAATTTGGGAATTATGGCGCGTCTGGCTTTGCTGAGTGTATCTAATAAAACTGGTTTAATTGACCTTGCCCGTAGCTTGGTTGAAGAATTTGACTTTGATATAATTAGCAGTGGGGGAACAGCTAAAACTCTTAAAGATGCAGGGATACCAGTTACAAAAGTCTCTGATTATACAGGTTCACCGGAAATTTTAGGCGGTCGAGTCAAAACCCTACATCCTAGAATTCATGGCGGAATTTTGGTACGGCGCGATGTTGCTCAAGATGTTACAGATTTAGAAAATAACCAAATTCGTCCGATTGATTTGGTGGTAGTCAATCTTTATCCTTTTGAAGAAACTATTGCTAAAGGGGGCGTTACATTACCCGAAGCAATTGAACAAATTGATATCGGTGGCCCTGCTATGCTGAGGGCAGCATCAAAAAACTTTGCTCATCTTACAGTATTGAGCGATCCAGGGCAGTATGATGAGTATTTACAAGAATTACGCCAAAATCACGGTGAAGCATCTTTAGAATTTCGCCAAAAATCTGCCTTAAAAGGCTTTTTACATACTGCTAGTTACGATCAGGCGATCGCATCTTATCTTGCTGGAGCGCAGCATGGTGAGTCTTTACCAGAGCAATACATCCTATCTGGGGAACAATTGCAATCTTTGCGTTATGGCGAAAATCCCCATCAAACCGCTGCTTGGTATCAAACTGGTACTACCTCAACAGGATGGGCTGGTGCTACTAAATTACAAGGTAAGGAACTAAGTTACAACAATTTAGTTGATTTAGAAGCAGCACGTAGAATTATTGCGGAATTTACTGATACCCCCGCAGCCGCAATTCTCAAACATACTAATCCCTGTGGTGTGGCTTTAGGCAATACTCTCAAAGAAGCTTACGACAAAGCTTTCAACGCTGATGCTATTTCTGCCTTTGGTGGTATTGTCGCCCTTAACCGTCCGATTGATAGTGCTACAGCTAGTGAGTTAACTAAAACATTTTTAGAATGTGTCGTAGCACCTGGTTGTGAAGCGGATGCGGAAGCAATTTTAGCTGCCAAATCTAAAGTTCGAGTTTTGATCCTACCAGATTTGAGCAGTGGCCCCAAGGAAACAGTTAAAGCGATCGCTGGTGGTTTTCTTGTCCAAGCCGCTGATGATATCATCGCTAACACCGATAAATGGCAAGTCGTCACCGAACGCCAACCCACGAAGAGCGAATTAGAAGAATTGCTATTTGCCTGGAAAGTTTGCAAGCACGTCAAATCAAATGCAATTGTTGTCAGCGGCGATCGCACCACTCTCGGTGTGGGTGCTGGTCAAATGAACCGTGTTGGCTCAGTTAAAATTGCTTTAGAACAAGCTGGAGACAAAGCCAAAGGTGCAATTCTAGCCAGCGATGGATTTTTTCCTTTTGATGATTCGGTAATAACTGCCGCAAATGCGGGAATTACTGCCATTGTTCAACCAGGGGGAAGCTTGCGCGATCAAGATTCCATCAAAGCTGCTAATCAATTAGGTTTAGTGATGGTATTAACAGGTGTGCGTCACTTTTTACACTAATTTTTTGGCAGCATATAGTTCACTTAATAAAGTGTCACACACTATACTTGTACTTTCTAAAAACAAGTGATATGCTTTAGTCGTGTGTGAGGAGCAAGTTAAAAATAAAAAACGCCTGGGGTGGAAACACGGCAACACTCCTGGGCGTTTTTTAATTTCTTAACAGAAATCGTATCAACTAGCAAATTAACAAAACCATTACCCATGCAAACTCTACCTTTTCAAGGAGTTTGGGAAATTGGCACAAGCTTAAACAAGAAATTGACCGCGTTTTTCATCTATTTGAACCACAATCTTTTGTAAGGGCGGGCAGATGTCCGCCTCTAAGTATGGTTTATGTATCCGAAAATTACTGTAAGTTTTATACTTTGTAAATTCTTAAAATATTATTTAAATTACTTGCGTTTTCTAAAAGCGAGTGGTATATTCTATTTGTGTGTGAGGAGCAAGTTAAAAACAAAAAACGCCTGGGGTGGAAACACGGCAACACTCCTGGGCGTTTTTTGTTGAATATAGGGAAATTAGGCTAACTCTTCACAAATGTCCACTCCAGCACCTTGATAGGAGCTTTTTGGAGTGCCTGAGTTAGTTCAGCACTGCTTTTAAATTTGACTTGAGACAAGTCACACGCGTCAACGTTGACCGTAAACTTATCATCCTCAAAAGGCCAGGGTTCGACAGTAATTAAGCCATCACTGCGTTGCATAATGTCATAACGTTGCCCATCAGGCCCTTTGCTGATTTCTAAAAATCGCTCATCAGCAGGCAGTTCTTGTTGGCAAAGGATGAGAGACAAGCGATCGCACCATTGCATAAATGCATAAGCAGCATCTACATCTTCCTTGCTAATACCCAATTCCTTGCGCCAACGTTCCTGATTTTCCAGTTGCTCATCAAGAAATTTATCCATTTCTGAAGACTGGCCGCGTTTGCACTCATTCAAACGACTGATATGTTTGGAAATTAACAGAGATACCCACCGCCCCCGATAGCGGGCATTTTTTGCTAGATTAGCCAGTTTCTCGACAGAAGTTTCTTGGCTCAGGGTGAAATCCATTGGCGCACCCCCCTCAGTCAGATTGTCCTCTTCCCACTCTTTCTCTAAATCATCATGGTGGGAAATTGCGGCTAGCGTTTCGTATAAACGTTCCGGGGCATTTTTGCGCCGCCACTGTCCTGCTAGTTGAGCTGCTAACAAAGCATGTGTACGGTGATAAATTACTTCCCAACCATTTTGTGTGGCATTGACAATCACCAGTTAATCTCCATAGTCTAAATTGTGAGTTTCAGAGGAGTTTTAGCCTCAAAAATGAGCCAGGGAATTAACTTCTAACTGGCTCATATAAATCTGCTAATAAAGTTAATTAAGAGTTCTTTTCTAGCAGTGGGTTGGCAATGTATTTAAATGTTGGCTCAGAATTCCAAGGGCCACGCTCATCGTGACCGTTACCATCGCTAGATAGGTTGTAGTAAAGAGCAACAGTTTCGTCAGGCTGAATATTACCAAACATTGGATCAGTCAGCTTACCTAACGAATCCAGAGCTTTCATAAACATCTGAGTATGAGAAATTTCTCTGGTTAAAAGATGAACCAAAGTCTTTTTAGTTCCTTCATCAGTTGCTAGCTTAATTAACTCTTCGTAAGTCTGACGCGCTCCAGCTTCAGCCGCAATGTTAGCTCTCAAATCACGTACTACATCTCCACCTTCATTCAAGTAGCTTGCAGTCCAAGCATTACCTTGACTATCTAGAAAGTGAGGCCCCATACCGCGTACAGCAAACAAAGTGCTTTTATAAGCTTCTGTTTGATCGACATTTTTTGTATGAGCTTCGATGAGTTTGCCCACCATTTCTAGATGGCTAAATTCCTCGATCGCAATGTCTTGGAGCATATCTCGAATGCCAGCATTCTCGACATGAAAAGATTGTACCCAATATTGTAGTGCTGCCGACAGTTCTCCTGTAGCTCCACCAAACTGCTCTAGGAGCAACTGAGCATACCGAGGGTTAGCTTCAGCAACATCGACTACATGAATTGGTTCTTTTTTATGATAAAACATACCCTTGTGCTTCCAGAAATAATGATGTGACAAATGAATGAATTGTTTCGGTAATTCTCAGAAGTTTTCACTAGCTGCAACGAAAACTTGCCAATCGCAAGAATTACCAATTATTCTGATTTATTTTTTAGTCGCCTATTTCAACTACACACTCCTGCTTCTGCTCAGAAGTCCCCATAGGTATATAGCAACAAGCGCACCAATTACAGCAATAAATAAACCAGGAATACTTAAACCAGCAGCAGTAAGTTGCAAGGTTCCAGTTTGGAATAATGTAAACAAACTTCCACCAACGAATGCACCGACAATACCTAGAATAATTGTTGAAAGAATGCCACCGCCTTGAGAACCCGGATAAATAGCTTTAGCGATCGCACCAGCAATGAGACCTAATACTACCCAAGCAATAATGTTCATATCGTTTCCTCAGAAATCAAAAATTTGCTTTGATTTGGTTTCAATTTATCAAAAATATACATATAATTATTTCTATCAAATGAGATAAATTGTAGCTCCAAAAGGTAGATACAGTGTTTAAAGAGTTGATATTAGTATTCAGATATCTGAAATAATTTATGTCTAATAAAACTTATAAATACAAAAATATAAGCAAATTTAGTACAAAATAATTAGTAAATTTAGCACATTAAATGAGATTTAATTATTCATTCCTGCTAGAGATATATAATCAAGTATAAACATATTGAATTTAGTCCTATCTTTAGTAATAATCCTAAATCAGCCTTATTGGTGATGTGTTTATAAAAACATTGCTCTGATAAATAGCTATAGAAACTTATTATTAATAAGCATTTAACACTACACAGCTATTAACTTGTATAATGTTAAACGCTTAAGTTTGACTGACTAGCACTTTATTTTAGGTAAGATTTACAGGACACCGAACTCAAATTGCGCGAGAGAATTGTTTTTCTTGAGTTCTTATATGAGTATCAAAAATAACGGCAATATTTCTTACCAGTAATCTGCCAATGTCTGTAATTTTGATGTGGTTTGTTGATAAACTGACAAGTCCATCAGCTTCTAGAGGTTTTAACATTTCTAGTTCATGAGAGAAATAGTCATCAAAGCTGATGTGATATTTGGCTTCAATCTCTTGTTTATGCAGTTGAAAGTGAGACATAATGCACATAATCACTTCCCGCCTGATAATATCATTTTGAGTTAGTTTGATGCCTTTAGTAATCGGCAAAATACCTAATGTAACTGCCTGATAGTAATCTTTTAATTGCTTATGGTTTTGGGCATAAGCATCTTCTAACATACTAATGGATGTTGACCCAAAACCGAAGAGTTCTGTTTCCGCATGGGTAGTGTAGCCTTGGAAGTTACGCTTTAGAGTGCCATTAAGTTGAGCGATCGCCAGTTCATCATTAGATTTGGCAAAGTGATCCATACCAATAAATAGATATTGGTTATTTGTCAACTCCTCAATCGTCATTTTGAGAATTTCTAACTTTTCCTGTGGAGCAGGTAAAGCATCCTGAGGAATATTTTTTTGTGCAGGTTTGAGCCAAGGTACATAAGCAAAGTTAAATACAACAATCCGGTCGGGATTTAATTCAATAGTCTTTTGTACCGTCTCCCGAAAAGTCTGGCGTGTTTGATAAGGTAGACCATAAATGAGGTCTACATTCACACTTTCAAATTGGGCTTCTTTGATCCAACTCATGACATCAAACAGCATTTCTTCCGGTTGGACACGATTGACAGCAACTTGAACTTGGCGGTTAAAATCTTGAATACCAAAACTAATGCGATTAAATCCAAGCTTTCTCAGAAATAAAATGTAATTTCTATCTACATATCGAGGATTTATCTCAATTGAGATTTCTGCTTGTGGATCAATAGTGAAGCGTTTAGTAATGTTGTTCCATAATAATTCTACTTGGTCACGCTCTAAATAGTTAGGTGTACCACCCCCCCAATGAATTTGCAGAACTGGGCGATCTGTATCGATGAAAGCTGCGGTATGTTCAATCTCTTTAACCAAATGTTCCAAGTAAGGTTTGGCAATATTCTTGTTGTTAGAAATTACCGTGTTACAGCCGCAGAAGTAGCAAGCGCTTTGGCAAAAAGGAATGTGAAAATACAAAGATAGAGGAGTTTTTCGTTGATTTGAGGCAGCGATCGCAGCTTGAAAATCAGTTGCGGTAAATGCTTCGCTTAACTCAGTCGCAGGTGGATAACTGGTGTATCTCGGTGCAGGCGCATCATATTTTTGGATCATATCCAAATCAAATTTGACCCCAGGTAATAAATAAACCATCAAAATCTCCGAGTAATTTCTAGCGATTGGTTGAATAGATAGAGATAGTAGAAGCGGCAATTTGTTCGGTTTAACACCTAACAAATTGCCAATATAAGTGATGATGTTTTTGTCTCAAACTCAACAGCTTGATTTGAAGAAAATTACTGAGCTTTAGCCACTTCAGTACTACCGGAGTTTGGAGAGCGAGTCAGGCTATTAAACAGAACTTGACCGATCGCTTTGATTAAACTTTCTTCTAGCTCTTGCACCATTTGCATATTCAAATAAAAGGCATTGTTAGCTTCGGCTACAATTTTGTCGGCAGTTGTATCATCGATAGCTAGTGCATCTAATGCCTGACGGTATTTGTCTTTAAATGCTTTTTTATCAGGAATTTGTTCAAAATTATAAAAGTTCGTGCCTTCGTAACCAGAAAATTTCAAGGCTGACTGGGCAATTTTTTGCAACATCTGACCACCGGAGAGGTCACCCATGTAACGGGTATAAGCGTGACCTAGTAGCAAGGCAGGTTCTGTAGCTGCAAGTTCCTGAATATGGGCGATGTAGGTTTGGGCGGTGGTTGAGGGTGTAATTTGCGCTTTCCATTCCTTCCCATAGTAAAACACCATATCTTTCTCTAAAGAAGCTTGGCGATTCAGCTCTGGGAAGTAGACAGCACCAATCACAGGATGATTTACATGAGTTGCTATAGCTGCTTCGAGTTCACTGTAGACAAAATATAAGTTACCTAAAAATTTGGCGAAGCAGTCTTTATCTACAACTCCTTTCAAAAAACATTTCATAAAGCCTACATTTTCCGCTGCTGTGTGAGCTTGTTGAGTTCCAGAGCGGAGTTTGACGGCCAGATTACTACTCATTTTTGCTTCCTTCATATTCAAGCGTCAGGTTTCTAGACAGCCACCGACTCAGGATGCCTGCTAGTTGACAGTCAAGATTGTTATTCTGGAGTTAGAGTGGGTCTGCATCAGGCAATCCAGCAAATACCACTCAGGACTTACGCATATTATCTGTAGAGACTGGGTGTGCAACTTCAGGAGCCAGGGGCTAGGGAAGAGAGGCTAGGGAAGTCCGAAAAGAATTATTGACTCAGCCCGATACCCTTGATACGTCCTTCCTGATCTGTGACCTGTCCTTGTTATTTCTCCCAAAATCATTTAACTATTTATATTTGTATAACTATAAAGTTATTAACATTTATTTATCTTTTTCTGTGTGTGGAGGCACAAAGCGTTTAGGGACATTCGTTTGCAGAATTTAATTATTATATAGCTATTTAAAGATTAAAAAATAAAAGGACTCTCATGGTGAAGTCAGTTGAAAACCCAGAGCCTCAGATACTGAAGCCAAGTGTTAAAGCACCTGTGCAGGAAACATTTTTAGAAGCGATCGCCCCAAGTTTCTCAAGTTCTGCCAAAAATTACCAGTCATCATCGCCATCATCTGGTATATGTTACGGATTTACCTTGTCAAACCTATTAATGCGGAGTTATCTAGAGAAACAATTCGATAATTTTCTTTGCGCCTTTGCGTGAGGTAAATATTATGAATAAACGAACCGCAAAGGACGCAAAGGACACGAAGTAAGATAAGCTTATCCAACAGTCTGAGCCATTACCTTATCTACAAAGCTTTGAGTACCTTGCATATACTCTTCCAAGGTAAACGAATCTACTTGAATCGCATCATTACGAGCGAACTCCGCTTCACAGATAAGCTCAACATCTTTTTCGCTAATCACCCCGGCTTTGAGGGCTGCTGAAATTAGTACGTCAGGTTTTTGCTGTGGTAGTTTCCCTGCATGGCTAGCATTTTTGATAGTTTTAAGTAGTGGTTCAGCTTTAGATAACAACATGAAAGCTTTTTCCAAGCGTCCCAATGCTTCATCGCTCGTGCTAGGAATATGAATACCTGCGGTGAGGCGATCGCGTATTTGTCCGGGAGTTTGTAACTCATGGGCAACTTTGCTACCAAGTTTATCAGTAGGTAGGGAACCAATTGGATTTAATCGCCACCACCAGCTTATAGGCCCAGCGAATAATGTCCCTAGAACTGGCACAGATAAATTTTGGAAAATACCCTCAAAAGCTTCCTGCATCTGAGCAAAAGCATATTGCATTGCCCAGTGAACAAAAGGTAAGTCTTCAGGTTTTCGCCCTTCGGCTTCAAAGCGTCGCAAGGTTGCAGTTGCTAAGTACATCCAAGTGAGAATATCGGCAAACCTTCCTGTCAGTTTCTCTCGTCGCTTCAAAGTCCCACCGAAGGAGAACATGGCAATATCAGTCAGTAAAGCGAAGGTAGCAGAAGCCCACTCCAGTTTGCGGTAGTATTTGGCTGTTGCACCTGGGACTGGAGATGAAGCCACATATCCACGGGTAATATTCAGAATTTTGGCTCGGAACGTATTACGCACCGTCAACCCTAAATGGTGCCAAAAAGCTTGATCAAAAGCAGCGACATCAGATTGATGCAGGGCTGTAATTTCCGCATAAACATAAGGATGACAGCGAATCGCTCCTTGTCCAAATATCATTAAGGTGCGGGTGAGAATATTTGCACCTTCGACCGTAATAGAAATTGGAGTGGCTGTATAAATATTTGCTAATAAATTTCTGGGGCCGCGACAAATTCCCGCACCGCCCATAATGTCCATGCCGTCGTTAATAATTTTGCGGGAGAGTTCTGTCAAACTATACTTGGCGATCGCAGAAATTACCGCAGGTTGTTCTCCTTGATCTACTGCACCGCAGGTATAAGTTCGCGCGGCTTCCATCAGGTAGGTAAGACCAGCAATTCTTGCTAGAGGTTCTTCTACACCTTCAAAGCGACCAATCGACAAACCAAACTGCTGCCTCACTACAGCATGAGCGCTTGTAACTCTCGCTACTAACTTTGCCACTCCGGTACAGCTAGCCGGGAAGCTAATTCCACGGCCTGCGGCTAGACTTTGCATCAGCATTTTCCAACCATTACCAGCCTGTTCCACACCGCCAATAATTTGGTCAACGGAAATAATAACGTTATGTCCTTCCGTGGGGGAATTGTAGAAAGGCACGCCCATAGGGTCATGTCGTCTCCCCATGCTCACGCCGGGTGTATTGGTAGGAATTAAAACGCAAGTAATGCCAAGTTCTTTACCTTTACCTAAGTAGTTTTCTGGGTCGCGCAGTTTGAACGCCAAGCCTAACAAAGTTGCGATCGCAGCTAAAGTAATATATCGCTTCTTCCAATTCAACCGCAGATAAAGCTTGCCATCATCGCCTCTAAACACTGTTCCTTCAGACTTGATACTGGCTGCATCTGACCCCGCAGTTGGTTCTGTCAGCGCAAAACAAGGAATTTCTTCACCTCGTGCGAGGCGCGGTAAGTAATAATTTTTCTGTTCTTGTGTACCGTAGCGTAGTAATAATTTTGCTGGGCCTAGTGAATTTGTTACGCCAACAGTAGCAACGTGGGTAAAAGAACGCG
Source organism: Mojavia sp. (assembly GCF_059505145.1). Classification (NCBI taxonomy): domain Bacteria; kingdom Bacillati; phylum Cyanobacteriota; class Cyanophyceae; order Nostocales; family Nostocaceae; genus Mojavia; species Mojavia sp. The sequence goes on along the minus strand of NZ_JCACKA010000074.1, from coordinate 194,377 downwards.
ATGCCAACTTAGTCATCACATTGCTGTAGGCGAAGTTAGAAAATCCCAAGCCACCATACTCTTGAGGAATCATCATCCCCAAAAAGCGCTCTTGTTTTAAATAATCCCAAACTTCTGGTGGTAAATCTTTGCGGCGATAAATTTCCCAATCACTCACCATCCGACAAACTTGTTCCACTGGCCCATCTAAAAATGCTTGCAGTTCTGGTGTGACTAGAGGATATGGTTCCTGATTAATTCTTTGGAAGTTTGGTTTACCAGAGAAAAACTCTCCATCTACCCAAACATTTCCGGCTTCAATGGCTGCGCGTTCGGTATCAGATATTTTTGGTAATAAATTAAAGGCTTTAATAGCTTTAATTAAGGGTGATGTGATGATAGTTTGCCGCAGAATTGGGACATTTAATATGAGAGCGATCGCGCCAAAAATTACCCAAATCCAAGTAGGCGCATGAACAGTTACTAGTAATGCTGCGAAATAAAGTGACCAAACCCACAACGGAACGCCAATATAACCAAGTAATAGTAGTAGAAAAATTAGTGTGGGAATAACTATGGTTGGCTGGAGAAGGTTCATTAGTTTTACCCCAAAATTAGAAAAATTTTACGCAGAGGCGCAGAGAGTAAGAGTTAAACAAATACAAGAGCGAATTTTCCTCATAAACACTCTGCGTGACTTTGCGCTAACCTCTGCGTTTAAAAAAGAAAACTAAATCATCAAATTCTCGTACACCGCCGCTGCGCCCATTCCACCGCCTACACACATCGTCACTAAACCATAACGGACACTACGCCGTTTCATTTCGTGGAAGAGGGTAGCTGTGAGTTTCGCACCAGTACAACCGAGGGGATGACCAAGGGCGATCGCACCACCGTTAACATTGACAATTTCCTCGTTGAGTCCGAGTTTACGAATTACAGCCAAACTTTGAGCAGCAAAAGCTTCGTTGAGTTCGATTAACCCAATGTCGTTTATGGTCAAACCGACTTGTTTTAAGACTTTAGGGATAGCTTCCACCGGGCCGATACCCATAACTTCCGGTGCGACACCCGCCACTGCATAGCCCAACATCTTGCCCATAGGACGGACATCGAGCATACGCATCATGCGATCGCTCATTACCACTGTTGCAGCTGCACCGTCTGACATTTGCGATGAGTTACCCGCTGTCACACCACCACCAACACGAAATACAGGTTGCAATTTCCTCAAGGCTTCCATACTGGTATCAGCACGCGGCCCTTCATCCACCTCTAACACCTTTTCTATCGGTTGCGGTTTGCCATCAATATAAAGTGTTTCTTGCACTGTAATTGGTACAGTTTCTTCTGCAAACCGACCTTGCCTAATTGCCGCTAAAGCTTTTTCGTGGGAACGCAAGGCAAAAGCATCCTGTTCTTGGCGAGAAATTTCGTATTGCTGCATGACGTTTTCGGCTGTCATGCCCATTGTGCAGTAAGCTTTGGGCGTATCGATCATCATGCCTGGGTTGGGAGCTAAATAATGTCCTCCCATCGGAATCAAACTCATAGATTCTGCACCACCCGCCACAATGACTTCGGCGTGTCCAGCCATAATTGCTTGGGTTGCCATTGCGATCGTTTGCAGTCCCGAAGCACAAAAGCGGTTCACAGTTTCACCTGCAACAGAATCAGGTAAACCTGCACGCTGGGCAATTAACCGCCCGATATTAAACCCCTGTTCTGCTTCTGGAAAAGCACAACCCATAATTACATCATCAATGTATACAGGTTCTAAGTCTTTAACTTTCTCAATTGCTGCTTTAACTACAACTGCACCCATATCATCCGGGCGCATATTATGTAGCGTACCTCGTGGCGCTTTTCCTACAGGTGTGCGAACGCTACTGACTATATAGGCATCTTTCATAAATAACTCCCACCTATTGATAAATAAGGCAAAAAAGATAATTCTCTTTCTTCTCTTCCTTCGCGTCCTTTGCGCCTTTGCGGTTCGTTAACAAAATTTAGAACGAACCACGAAGGACGCGAAGGACACAAAGGTAAGAGGGATTAAAAGAGTTTTCGCGTTAGTTTCTCAGAGGCTTTTTGGTTTTTAACGTATAAGCAAACCGTTCTTGGGTTTTCGGTTGCTGTAACAGTGGTAAAAACGACTCTCTTTCCAATTTCGATAAGTAGTCCTCATCAACTAAAGCAGGCGCAGTCAATTCTCCACCGGTCATTACGTAAGCCAAGCGACTAGCTAAATAACTGTCGTATTCGGAAATGAAACCACCTTGTTGCATGACGTAGGCGGCGTGTTCTAGCATGGCACGGGCCGGACGACCTAGCACCATGATGGCGTTCCGTTGTGGTGGTGGAAAATAACCGATGTGGTCTAGACATAGGACTTCCTCTTTCGCCACAGCTAAAAGTCGGTCAGCATTCATCACAATCTTGGTTGTCGGTGAAAGGAAACCTAATTCTTGCCCTTCGTGGGCGCTACTGGAAACTTTAGCCATGCCAATAGTTTCAAACACTTTCCGCAGGAAGGGTAGAATATCTTGTGGTGATTCGCTGGCGGCTTTGTCATCTGCCCAGGTTACCATCCGCATAATGCCGCCAGCCCCAGGAATTAAACCGACGCTGAGTTCTACCAGTCCGATGTAAGTTTCTGCGGCTGCTACTACATGGGGACAAGCTAAGACTAATTCACAACCTCCACCTAAAACCCGCCCGACAATTGCCGCGACAATTGGTTTAGGGAAATATTTAATACGTTGCAGTAATGCTTGGAACTTGACGATTAAATCGGCAATGCCTTTACCATTGTCTGTCTGCGCTAGCATGGCCATTTCTGCCAAATTTGCGCCACCAGAGAAGTTTGCACTGTCGTTACCAATGACCAATCCTCGGTATTCACCGTTTTCAATCAGGTCTAATACCGCAGCTAAACCTTCTACGACTTTTAAAGTTAGGGTATGGCCTTTGGAATGAAACTCATACAAAACTACTCCATCCCCTATGTCCAACAAAGAAGCTTCTGAGTTTTGCCACAAGATATTTTTGGCATCTTCTTTGATTTTTGCTATCTGAATTTCATCTGTTGGGACTTTTGGTTGTTCGGCTACGCACACGGCACAGGCATCAACTACTTTTTGTTCAGCCCAAGATAGTCTGTCTTTTTGATAGAAACTTTGCACGCCATTATCATGCATCTTTTCTACCCACTCTGGCACAGACATACCAGCAGCTTTCATGTCTGCTAAGACAGTCTCAAAGCCAAGCACATCCCAGATTTCAAACGGGCCAATTTCCCAGCCAAAACCCCAGCGAATAGCCCGGTCAATATCTGCCGGTCTGTCAGCAATTTCAGGAATGCGACGGGCACTGTAGCTCAGGATTTCTAAGGTTGATTTGCAAAAGAATGCACCTGCACGACCAGTATCATGATAAAGTGCGCGCAGGCGATCGCCTAAATCACTAATTTTCCCAATTGTCTCAATATTCCCTAAATCAAGTGGCTTCGCTGCTTCATAAGCGAGTGTTGTAGGATTAATTGAGAGAATTTCTTTACCTTGCTTCTTATAAAATCCTTGTCCTGTTTTTGCTCCTAGCGTTCCTGTTTCTACGAGTTTCTTCATTAATTGAGGCACTCGCAAGGCTTCTCGGCTTTCATCGTGAGGAATGGCTGGGTAAAGGTTTTGTGCCACATACATTAATGTATCTAGCCCCACTAAATCAGCAGTGCGAAATGTTGCTGATTTCGGTCTGCCGGCAATTACTCCTGTTAGTGTATCAATTTCTTCAATTGTGTAACCTTGCTCAGTAACGCCTCTTAAACCAAGCATGGTTGCATACATACCTATGCGGTTGGCAATAAAGTTTGGTGTGTCCTTAGCTACTACTACGCCTTTACCAAGGTGTATCCTGCCAAACCATTGCACTCTTTCGAGAATCTGTGAGTCTGTATCTGGAGTAGGAATTAACTCTAGTAATTTAAGGTAGCGTGGAGGATTAAAAAAGTGAGTACCTAAAAACCGCTTCCGAAAAGACTCAGAACGCCCTTGAGCAATTTCATTGATAGGTAGACCACTAGTATTAGTAGACACTACAGCATCATCACGAATAGTATTTTCTACCCGCGCCATCAAATCTTGCTTGATAGCCAAATTTTCCACCACAACTTCGATTACCCAATCAACATCAGCAATACGATGAAAATGCTCATCAAAATTGCCCAAAATGATGCGACGGGCTGTTTTTTCTGTAAATAAAATTGGTGGAGACTGCTTGAGAGCTTTTTTAAATGCTGTTTCTACTACATCATTTTTATTGTCGCCCTTGGCCGCAATATCCAATAAATGAACTGTAAGTCCAGCGTTAGCTAGATGTGCAGCAATTTGAGTTCCCATTACCCCTGCACCCAAAACTGCGGCTGTTTGGAACGGCTTAAACATACTCCACCCTTCCTTTTTGAATTTTGATTTACGATTTTGGTTGAATAATTGTTATGAATTTAGAGATTGAGCGTATGCCGGACATGAAACTGCTGGAATAAAAGGGCATAAATCATCTATCTTTTCTATTTTGGCTTTGCCGCGTCTTTGTAGCCCTTTTTCTTCATATATTGCAGCAATCTCTTGAGCAAACACTTCAACAATTGTTGCTCGATTTACCTCCTGAGTTGATGTCAACATTCCATTCTCAACAGTGAGGTTGGCATTAATTAGCTGGAATCGTTTTACCGTTGACCAATGAGGCAAATGGCAATTAGCTTCATCGACCAAGGCTTGATACAAAGCAACAATACAAGGATGCTGTAGTAAGGCTTCAATCGGTAAATCAATTCCTATTGATAAAGCCTGCTGACGTAAGTTCTCTAAATGAGGAAAAATCAGCATAGCACAGAATTTACATTCAGCACCAACAGTAACAGCGTGGGCTACCAAAGGAGATTTTTTCAGCTTGCTTTCTATTGGTTGCGATGTTACATACTTACCTGTAGAAAGCTTAAATCGGCTTTTCTTCAAACCAGTAATTTTGAGAAACCCATCAGTTGTAAATTCTCCCAAGTCGCCTGTATGTAACCAACCTTCACTATCAATTAGTTGCTGAGTCGCTGCTGGGTTTTTGTAGTAGCCTTGAGTAATGTAAGGACTTTTAGTAAGAATTTCCCCATCCTCTGCAATAGCAATTTCTACTCCAGCAATGGGTAAACCTACTGTTCCTGCACGGTTGAATTTACTACGATTGCAAGCTAATCCTGAACTCGTTTCGGTTAAACCATATCCTTGCAAAATGGTTATTCTTGCAGCAGCAAATAAATTGACTATTTCTGATTTTAAGGCTGCACCACCGCTAATTAGGTATTTTACCTTACCCCCAAAAACAGAACGCCATTTTGAAAAGACTAACCTATTAGCTAACATCAACATTAAGGTATATTTACCTCGTGATGTTTTTCCCAATTCATATTTTTGGGCTATTTTTAATGCCCAAATCATTATAGATTGAGATAGGTGTAGAGAAAATCGACGCGGTAAATTTCCCCGTGTCTGGTTTTTCCCTTCTTCCTCTAAAAGCTTGCCGTAAACTTTTTCCAGCAATAAAGGAACGGTAGCAAATATTGTAGGTTTGACTTCTTTAAGGTGTTTCAGGACTCGGTTAGAATTACTGAAATAAATGCTATGCCCATAGTTGAGATGGCCGTAAAAAAATACTCTAGAAAAAACGTGTGTCAGTGGTAGGAATGTAAGCACTACCTCCTGTGTGCCAAATTTTAAATCGGGGATTCCTGTAAACATTGCCAAGGCGTTGGCAGAGAGATTCTCATGAGTTAGCATCACTCCTTGAGGTTCCCCAGTAATCCCAGGAATATAAATAATAGTAGCGAGGTCAGTTGCTACTAGTTTGGATGTGAGTTGTTGTAACCGATCTGCAAGATTTTCAGTCCGTCCCTGTAAGCGGATTTCCTCTAATGAAAAGACTTGAATACACTGGAAAATGTCTATAACTGATTGTTCATTTTGTTTTGATAAGAGGAATTTTGGTAGACACAAACATAGATAGTCAGGAAGTTGATTATCCTCATCTTTTAGTGTTGTGCCATTTTCAACATTATGTTGACAGATTATTTGTTGTCGCCTTTCATGCCAATCATTAGGAACATCAGCAACTATTACTGTCTGGAGATGAGATAAGTTTTTCAGGTAAGGAATGATTTGAGCAAACAAATCTAAATCAGCAATAATCAGCACTTTTGCTTCTGTGTGCTGCAAAATGAAAATAATGTGTTCAATTGTTTGGCTTAAATCAATCGGTACATTTACTAGACCTGCCAGTAAAGAACCCATGTCAGCAATGCAAAAATTGACATCGCTGTGCATTAACAGAGCAATGCGATCGCCTGTTTCTAATTGCAGATTCAGCAATCCTAATGCCAATTCTGCCGCAGTATTGCGAAATTCTTGATTAGATAAAGGTTGCCAACCTGTTTCTGTATATTGATTTAAAGCTTGGGAGTTGGGAGAGCGGGAGCAAGCTTCATCTAATAAGGAAGGTAAAGTACGCCCCAAAATCACTTCTCCAGAGTTGGCAGGCGCTCTATATATCTTGTTTGACGACAACATTTTTCTGGAAGAGTCTTAAACTCTTCACCTCGTTAATAGTTATCAGTTATTAATTATTAATGTTAACCAATAACTGATATGAATATTGGGTATTCGGGAAGCTTCCAAATTTGGAAATCCAAAATTTACCACTTCCCAGCACCCAGTCTCTAAGTTTCAGTCACCAATCCTTTGAATTTCAGTCTTTTAGCTTCTTTTACTATGAATTTAGGAAGCTATAGGTCTGTGTTGAATAACTTATTATCTAAAGATGCTTTAGCAAAGCTATAAGCAAGACTAGGTAATATTTTAAGATGCCGACTTCTAATACCTAAGCTCCTAATGCTACCAAATATCTCCTTTCATTTGGTATCTATTAAATACAGAATTAATTTTTATTTAAGAATTAGACCTTACTTAGTCTAAGCGCCTTAAATCTATTTATTCTGTACTAATAATAATGTAGTTCATAGCTGGGATCAAAGACAAGGTTTGTATCTTTTTCGCAAAGAAACGCAGCTAAAGACTAGACAACTCACTTTGCAAAGTGGGGATTTTAATCTGGCAGATTGTCGGCTGAAGACCAATTTCTCCTGCCAAATGCTTTTCGAGCCAATTCTGCAAATCTACAAGTACTTTTTGGTAATTAATATCCTGGTGAAAGTCATGATAGTCCCCCTCATACTCATAACGTTCCTTGTCAGGGAAAGTTACTTTGTGAAAAAAGGCTAAACTGCCTTCTGGAGGTGTTACCTGGTCATAACTACCATGCAGAATTAATAAAGGAACTTGTAAATCAGAAGCATGGTTTTGAACCCATTTGCTAGTAGCAAAAAATTCTGCGGCAAGTCGTGCGCTGCCATAGTCATGGCGCAATGGATCTGGCGTGGCAATGACTTTTGGATTGCGTGAACCTGCATTTTTTTCAATCCCAACCTTGAGGCTGAAGTTTGGCCATACTTGTGAAAGCATTCGCCCCAGTGCAACTTTTAGAACAGGAAGCTTAACTTTTCCCAAAGCTGGTGCTGTCAAGATAAGTCCTTGCAAACTTTGCGGAAAGCGCAAGGCATAATCTACTGCTATTACTGCTCCCAGGCTGTGGCCCCATAAAAAACAGGCACAACCTGGGCCTCGTTCCTGAATGCGTGTCAAAAAGGTATACAAATCTTCTCGTAACTCTGCCCAGGAATTGATATGCCCGCGTTGTCCGGGCGATCGCCCATGCCCCCGCAGGTCAAAAGCGTAGATAACATAGCCTAAGGGAAGCAAATACTGCACAGCATTGCTAAATAAGCCACTATGCGCTCCTAGCCCGTGTACTATGGCAACAATTGCCCGTGATTCTCCCTCTGGCTGCCAGCTTTGATAATAAAGGTTAAGCCCTCCTGCTCCGGTGAAGGTGCCTTCGATGTGTGCCATACTGTAACTCCACATGCGTAGTTCTACAATTTAGTCCTCAGCACGCAATTGGAGATTTTGCTTGTGGTTACTATGATTAGTTTTTGTAATTATGTAGTGAGCGCTAAGATGCTAGCTACAAAACAAGACAAATAATCCTTAGTTACCTAGTTAAAACTTTACCCTTAGTAGATGTGATCTTTCACCCTTTGTATCTAATTTTTGGTGTTTGTCAATACCATAAGAATAAATTTAACCTAAGCAAAAATGCTGATACCAACGATTTGCGTTTTGAGGGCTTGACACCAATTGATTGAAAGAGATTTTAGGTATAAAGACTTAGTTTTTAGAAGCCGCCGTGCATCTTTTTATATTGTATTAATTTTATTCAATTCTGCGTATAAGCTCAACAATAACTAAACATTTGAGCTTAAGTAAAAAATACTACTACTATATTAAGTATAAATTAGCAAGAAATTACTAAAATTAGCCTCTCAAGCTACAAGACAGTGACTGACTCAGCAATAACAGCATTATCTAGTGTTACGTAGTAATTTTAACAGTGGGCGTTGGGCGATTTATTGAATAGATCGAGGCAGCAATGATTTAAGATTTTGGATAATTTAATTGTTAACCTAAAATAGCGCCTTAGCATCTTGATGACTTTAGGCTGCAAGATAAGCTTAAGCTACACCACACCAATATAACTGCCACTAAAAATTTTTTTATAGAGTGACAGAAGAGGACTATTTAGAATTTATATTCCACACCCTCAACTGTCAGAAATCCATTAGAGGGTTGGCTAGAAAGAAGAAGCGTTAAGGCGTCCACCAGTCACTGTTAGCCCTGCTAGTGAAGTAGTTGGAATAGCACTGGACAAGATGGCATTCTTAATTTGCGCTGCATTCGCACTCGGATGTGAGGCTGCATAAAGCGCAACCGCACCAGCGACATGGGGCGTAGCCATTGATGTACCATTTCCAGTTCCATAGACTGAGGAGTTATTTGTACCTGGTAATGTTGAGACAATGCCTACACCAGGTGCGCCAATATCTACAGACGTTGCACCGTAATTTGAGAAACTTGCCTTGGTTCCAGTTTTAGAAATTGCTGCTACAGAAATGATGTTTGCGTTGCTATAACCAGATGGATAGTAGGGACTGAGATCATTATTGTCACCGACTCCATCAGAACCGCCATTTCCAGCTGCTGCTACAAATAGAATATTGGCAGCGTTAGCCCGTTCAATAGCATTTTTTAGGGCTAGAGAATAGCCGCCGCCACCCCACGAGTTATTGGTTGCGGCAATATTCAGTCCATGGCGAGTCTTGAGGTCGGTGATGTAGTCAATCGCTTTAATTGCTTTAGCCGTTGTGCCACCGTATTTTCCCAAAAATTTAACTGAAATCAGCTTCACATTCCAAGCCACACCTGCAACACCTATTCCATTACCACCCACAGCACCAATAGTTCCGGCTACATGAGTGCCATGGTCATCTTGAACGCCATCATAGACAGTGTTGTTACCACCATCAAAGTCCCAACCATTTGTGTCATCAACATAACCATTCCCATCATTGTCGATGCCGTCTACCGGATCATAAGGATTCTTCCACACATTAGGCTTTAAATCTGGGTGTTCCACTTGCATTCCTTCGTCAATGACACCGATATAAACGGTGGAACTACCTGTATTTCCTGTAGACCAAGCCTTCTCTGCTTGACTACCGTACTGGTTGGTTGTCAAGCTTGGGCCGATAGATGTTGGAGAGTCATTACTGTACGCTCCCCACTGTTGACCATTTAGATAGTACGGATCGTTTGATGTGGCGTTATGAGTGTAGATCCAATTCGGTTCCACAAATTCAACGGCAGGATCATCCATCAATTTCTGAGCTGCTGCTTGAGGAGGCAAATCGTTTTGGTGTTTCACTAAAACTAAGTCACCACGACCACCAGAATGCTTATCAGATGAAGCAAGTTTCTCTAAGTGTTTCGCTTTAATTCGTCCATAAGCACGAGCTTTATCATCAGCAGTGGCTTCTTTCTTGAACTGTACTAATAGCTCTCCTGGTACTGAATTTGTATTGTTTGGAGAGACACTTTTACTATTGTTTTGCTCTTGCCCAAGTGACGGTAAGCTAGCAAATCCAAAAAGAGTTAAGACAAAAAGCCCTAGAAACGTTTTTTTCATTTAAGGTTTTTTCCGAGATTGATAAAAGTTACCAGTATGTATGGTTAGATGCCAACTAAAAGTATGTCAATTTCGTTAACAACAACCAAAAAGCTAGCATTTGCGCGATATTCTTTGATTGCTCAAGAAAAAAGCGTTTTTTGCCAATTTATTCAGAGCATTATAGTTATCCTAATATCTGGCATCTAACCGTAAAAATACTGAATATTTAAATTAAGCTGCAAAAACAGTACATAAAATTAATAATTGATTTATTTATTTAAGTGTAATTAATGAAACTGTTTAAAAAAACAAAAATGCGTAACTTACTTAGGGAAGTTCATTCAAGGCGATCGCAAAGGCTGCCTACCGTTGAGGCGACTGGTGTGAGCAGAGAAGAATTATTTGTAGCTGGCTTTTAAAGAATTGGTATGAGAGTTTTTCCTCCACTTACACCAATTCTCTTTAGACCGAAAACTTTTGCGATCGCCTCCGGTACTGCGCTTCGTGCGATCGCCCTAAAGTATTGGTCTGAGGTAGCTGATTTCTGCTTTTTCCTTACATAAATGTAGTAGCCCGCCAAGGCAGCTTTACTAAGTCATTTGTGAATGTCATCTTGGGCAGCAAACTCCCGTTCCATCTGCAAATATTTAGGAACGCCCATGAGGTCTTGAAAATCTTGAAAGCTAACTAAGTCTGGAAAATTCGCTGTGGTTCCCTGTTCTTTTAAGTGACGTAAACAAGTTGCCATTACCTGTGTGGCAGCAAACAGGGCAGTGAGAGGGAAAAACACAATTTTAAAACCCAACTGTTGTAACTCAGAGGTAGAAATTTCGGGAGTTTTACCACCTTCAACGATATTGGCTACCAGTGGCACATTTGGGAAAGCTGAGGCGATCGCTTTTAATTCTGCTACAGACTGGGGGGCTTCTACAAACAGTACATCTGCCCCGGCTGCAATGTAAGCTTGACCACGGGCGATCGCTTCCTCTAAACCTAGAGGGGCACGGGCATCAGTACGAGCAATAATTACTAAACCACTGTCACCACGCGCCTCTACTGCTGCTCGAATTTTCCCGGCGTGTTCTGCAACTGGGATAACTCGCTTTCCTTCAAAGTGACCGCACTTTTTTGGCCATTCCTGATCTTCCAACAGCACTCCAGCTAAACCCAACTGCACGGCATCCTTAACAGTGCGGATCACATTCAAAGCGTTGCCGTAGCCAGTATCCAAATCGGCAATTAGAGGAATATTAATTGACTGAGCAATCCGCCCTACGCTGTAGAGCATTTCCGTAGCCGTGAGAAAACCGTAGTCTGGTAAACCCAGCGTCGAAGCGGCAATACCAAAGCCACTAGTAGCCGCCACTTCAAAACCTGACTGTTCAACCAACTTGGCACTCAGACAGTCATAGACACCAGGAATCACAATAATTTCAGGACGTGCTAATAACTGTCGTAATTTTTGTCCAGCAGACATAAAGCAATTTGCAAAAATACCCCTATCTGAGGATACAGCGAGTTTGCTCACCTTGAATCGGATTCCATCAGTAAATGGATTCAAGAACGGTTTAACTGCTGAATAATCCAATCCCGGACTGTTGGGTAAACTTCATCGGCTACTTCATCTAAACCATGATGGGCATTAGGATAAAGAATTAGATGTTTGGGTTCTAGGGCTAGCTGATAAACACGTTGTGAACACTCAGGTGGTAATACTTCATCAGCGATGCCATGCAGTAGCAGAAGCGAGCATTGTGTGGCTAGTTCTGGAACAGGATCTGTACCATAGGCTTGAGTCGCAAGGGTGACGACTGTATGGACATCTGGAGATTGAGCAGCTGCTTGGATAACTACCGCACCCCCAAAAGAGTGACCAACTAAGGCTAGAGATTCGATACCTTCATCTTGCAAATAAGTAATACCTGCAAGAACATCCAGAATTGATTCTTCTAATTGTGTTGGGTTGCGGTAGCGCACTCTCAAAGAAGCGATCGCCTCAGTTCTAAGATGCTCGCACAGCAAAGGGTAAAGTCCACGTGCAGGTGTATCCCATCCACCACCAACACCTCCTACCCAAATCACCGCTTTTTCAGCATCTTGCACGGAATAGTAGCGACAATGAATTGAACCCCGACTCGTGATTAGTTTGACTGGATGATATTCTTCCCGCTGAGGTTCGATTTCAACATCCTGGACTATCATCTCAAATGATTCATCATATATAGGCTGCACAACATCCTCCACAATATTAAGAGGGGAATGGGGAACGGGGGTTAGAAAGGATATTTTGCCGTTTCTTTCTTTAGAAAACCCTTCTGATTAAACTCATATTAAATCTAGTTTCTATGCAGTAATCAGCAATAGCCTCTATCCACGGGCTAATAGCATTTAGCCTTTAGGTTGCTACAAGTCGCACTTTTGATGAATAATGCGTTAAAGCGCAACACGTCCTACAAATTTAGCATTTACTTTCTAAATAGTTTCTTAACTTACTTTTCAACTATAGAAATTTTTAGATTAATAGTTTCTTTCAAACTGCTCAAGTAAGCTAACAGTGTATAAATAAAAATTACAATTCCTATCATTTCCAGCACCTCTTCAATAACTATACCAATAGCTGTTATTAGGCCGAGCCGACCAAAAACTTCTCTTAAAATCCCTCCTACCATTTCCATACCCAGAGTTCCACTTATATAGACAGTTGCAGCGAGCAAAAATAAATATTGAGTTTTGTTAGGTAGATGTCGTAAAAAATTGAAGTATTTAAATGCAAAAAATATTACTAAAGGAATGCCAAAAATCACCCAAGTTTGAAAAAATATAGGATGTAAATTTAAGAATTTTCTTAATGATGGAATAATCAAAATTTCGTGAAAGCTGAATGCTTCATCTAGGCTAAAAAATAAAAACAGTAAAGATAAATTTCTCCAATAAATATAATATTTATCTGTTTTTTTAATTGAAGTAATTACTGCTAACAAACCCGAAGAGAATAATAGTAAAAACGATGAATACCAAGCAGGAATATTTAACTCTTCATCCAGGCTAAAGAGTTTGTAAAACCATTTTGAACTTGGAAAAGGAAACTCTATTACCCAGAAATAGGCACTCACAGCACCTGTTAGCGTGAGACATAAGATTATAATAATCAAACGTTGTGTAATTGTTTTAGCAGAGATATGAATTGGTAACTCTACAACACGGGTAGATGGCTGCGACATATAAAACTTTTAGTAATATTCTTTACATTAAACGCAAAACTCTCAGCCTGTTTATACTGTTTCACTTTAAGATTGATACAAATAGGCAGCAGGGGGCAGGGGGAAAGAATTAAAAAGCAATCATTTGTATCAGGCATTTCGTGAAATGGTATTAGTTCTCTGTATCAGGAATATTGAGTAGTAAAAATAACATTTTTTGCCTCTTTAAGATTTGTTTTATTATAAGCTAGGCAGTAACACTAAATATAATCGTAACTTCGTAAATTAAAAATTCAATCGGCCTGATAGGGATTTAAAATACCTAACCCTGTGATGATAGACAAGGTAGTAACGCTACTCTATGGGTCGCAATCATTTTTCAAATTGAGGTAACAAGCGATCGCCTCATAATATCACCAATACTTTTCTACTCTAGGCGGCTCTCCAGGTGGTTGGCAAACTCTGCAATTCGATCAACCCTCCAGTCTGGATGAGGTAAGGCTAAGAATGCAGTAGTTATACGCAAAAAGTTGTTAAAAAATAATCCTAATTATATTGAATTGCTTAATAATCGGATCAGCGATCGCCTCTATTTGTAAGTTCGCAATCAATCACAAATTGAAATAATATGAAAAAATTACAGGTGAACTTATCGCTAGTGCCTCTCTTCATGGCACTCATAGTCAACGCTACAGCCAACTTTGCATTGGCTGGTGGATTTGCCCTTAATGAACAAAGTGTCAAAACTCTGGGAAATGCTTTTGCTGGGAGTGCAGCTAGCGCTGATGATGCTAGCACTATTTTCTTTAATCCTGCCGGTTTAACTCGCTTACCAGACACTTCTGTAGTTGGGGGTACTTACGTAATTTTCCCTTATGTTAGTTTTCAGAACCAAGGTTCTAGGGTAGTAACAGGTCAACCATTAACAGGTGGTAACGGCGGTGATGCAGGTGTAGATGCTATTGTGCCAAACCTCTATGCTGCTTGGAGTGTTTCCGATCGCGTTAAACTAGGCATTGGCATTAACGTTCCTTATGGGCTAACTACCCAATATGACAATGACTGGGTTGGGCGTTACCACGCAGTTGAATCTAAACTCATCACCTATAATATTAATCCCACTATCGCCGCCAAGGTAAGTGATAACTTTTCTGTAGGCGCAGGTCTGAATATTCAATATGCTGAGGCTACACTATCAAATGCCATCGACTTTGGTTTAATTGGGCGGAGTGTTGGTTTACCTACCCAATCTCAACAAGCAGACGGCTTTGTGAAAGTCACTGGTTCTGACTGGAGTGTAGGCTATAACTTGGGGGTGATGTATGAACCGAGCAAAAGCACGCGAATTGGTTTAAGTTACCGTTCTCCCATTACCCAAGATATCCGAGGTAATGCAGATTTTACCGTACCAGACAACCTGAGAATACTTACAGCCAGAGGGCAATTTACAGACACGGGAGCTAGCGCTGTTTTAAACTTGCCTGATACACTCTCACTTGCGGTTTATCACGAACTTAACCCGCGTGTATCAGTTGTCGGTGATGTTACCTGGACGCACTGGAGCCGCTTTCAAGAACTGCGAGTGAGATTTGACAACCCAGCTCAAGCAGATAGTGTACAACCAGAGAACTGGAACGATACTTACCGCGTAGGTATTGGCTTAAACTACGCAGTCAATGATCAATTAACGCTGCGAACTGGTATTAGTTACGATCCTAGTCCGATTAGCAATGAATATAATACTCCACGGCTACCTGGAGGCGATCGCACCTTGATTGGATTTGGTGCTACCTATCGACCTTCCGATTCATTCGATTTAGACTTTGGTTATCTTCATGTTTTCTCTGACGATAGCTCGATTAACCAATCAAGCACCACAGCAGGTACACTCACAGGGAAATTTGAAAGCGCAGTTGATGTCTTTGGTTTACAAGTAAACTGGCGATTTTAGCCTCAAAAATTTGTCTAGCTTCCGTAGAACTTGCAAACCTAAGTCTCAAGAACTAGCTTTAGAGAAAATAGCTCGGTGATTGTACTTCTGAAGTGCATAGTTGAAGCTCATAACTAAAATTTCCGAGTTCTGAACTCGAACGACCGAGCAAAAAGGTCGAAACTCCGAGTTCTGAACTCGAACGACCGAGCAAAAAGGTCGAAACTCCGAGTTCTGAA